>JAAZED010000020.1 GCA_012512465.1 Oxalobacter sp.
AGAGAATTTTTTCTCTTGTTTTTTAAAGAGTTAGGCATGAAACCGGAAAGCCGGCAGGGAGACGATTTTTGCTACGGCCCGAAGAAAGGAAGAATCAGAAGAACAATACGCGCCAGCCACCGAAAAAGCGAAGACACAACAGCCCTGCCATCAGGCCGCATCCAAAATAAATGATGCCGTTCAACAGCCGCCTTGTCCGTTTCTGTTCCGCCACCAGCTGCTTTAAGAGCGCGTCTTTTTCTGCATCGGGTTCTGCGATCTTTATCAGGGCCTGCTGAAACAGGCGCGGCAGTTGCGGGAATATATGACCATATCGCACCGCTTCCTGCCTGAACTGTTTGACCATGCCCTTGAATCCGATCTGCTCTTTCATCCATTCTTCCAGAATCGGTTTGGCGGTTTTCCACAAATCGAGATCCGGATCGAGCTGTCGGCCCAGCCCTTCAATATTCAGCATGGTTTTCTGAAGCAGGACCAGTTGTGGCTGAATTTCAATATTGAAGCGGCGAGAGGTCTGGAAAAGACGCATCAGCAACTGCCCCAGGGAAAAATCCTTGAGCGGCTTGTCAAAAATCGGCTCGCAACAGGTGCGTACCGCTGCCTCCAGCTCTTCGACCCGGGTATTTCTCGGTGCCCACCCTGATTCAATATGCGCTTCGGCCACCCGTCGGTAATCATGATGGAAAAAAGCCAGGATATTTTCTGCCAGATACGCCTTGTCAAAATTATTCAGTGTACCGACAATACCAAAATCAATCACCACATAACGGCCATAGGTCGGCATTTCCGCGGAAATAAAGATATTGCCGGGATGCATGTCCGCATGAAAAAAACCATCACGGAAAACCTGGGTCAGGAAAATTTCCACCCCGTTTTCGGCCAGTTTTTTCAGGTCAAGGCCCTCTGCCACCAGACGGTCTGTCTGGGAAACCGGGATGCCCCGCACCCGCTCCATGACCATAACACCACTTGAACAGTATTCCCAGTAAATCTCCGGCACAATCAGCAGGGGAGAATCAGCGAAATTGCGCTTGAACTGGCTGCAGTTTGCCGCTTCCCGCATCAGATCCAGTTCATCCTGAAGCGACTTGTCGAATTCATCAATCACATCACGAAGCCGCAGCCGGCGGGCATCTTCCCAGAGCCTTTCACTCCAGTTGGCAATCGAGCGCATCAGATCAATATCACGGCCAACCCGCCTTTGCATGTTTGGCCGCAATACCTTGACGGCGACCTCGGTTCCATTGTGCAAAATGGCAAAATGCACCTGCGCCACCGAGGCAGACGCGACCGGTGTCCGGTCAAAATGCGCAAACAGCACTTCCGGGGGCGCCCCAAGATAGTCGGTAATCTGCTTGACAGCCAGGTCTGAATCAAAAGGAGGAACCCTGTCCTGGAGCAGGGACAGTTCAGCAATAATATCTTCCGGCATCAGGTCAGGACGCGTGGAAAGCGCCTGCCCCAGCTTGATGAAAATCGGCCCCAGCGTTTCCAGCGCCAGGCGGAGCCTCGCGCCCCGCGGCATGGACAGGTTGCGCCAGAAAAAGAGATAACGAAACAGCACGAAATAACGTGGACGCCCCATGCTCGACAGCATGACATCATCAAGTCCGTATCGTACGGCGACAAAAAAAATCGTCAACAGCCGCCAAAATTTCCGCATAATCCGGCAACCCCCTGTTCGTCATCGCGAATATCGTACAGCCGAACGGCTGCAAAAGCAGCTTTCAGGCACCACATTACAGCAAACCGCTTCTTTTTCAAAACAAACCGCCCGCTGGATTGATGCGGGCGGTTTTTTCAGGCATGTTTTATGACAGCAATCCCATCAGGACAGCAGCTGTACCCCTGCCAGCACCCACCCCTCCTTGCCGGTAAGCGGACGGGTCAGATTCCAGACCTCGGTAAACGCCGTCAGATCGGCATCCTTGTCTTCCCTCACGGTGCCAGTGAATTTCACACTGGCAAAATACTCGTCACCAATCGTTTCGATGCCTAAAAGCTCAGCGTCCAGAGAAACGACATCGGTCACATTCGGGGACGGCCCCCGTTCCTGTAATTGCAGTTTCATTTCAGCATACATTTCCGGCGTGGTGAATTCATGGATATCATCAATATCCGCCTTGTCCCACGCTGCCTGCATACGGATGTAGTAAGCCCTGGCATTCCGGATAAAGGAATTCACCTCAAAATCCGCAGGAATATCCCAGGTTAGCGGCGGCTCCATTGCCGCACCCGGTGCGGGCGTGTTTTCCAGCGACTGAAAAGCACCGGGGTGGGAAAGACCCGAACCGATCTCAGGCGTGCTGCCGGAACTGTTCACATCATAAAAACCGCCCGGATTGGCTGCCTGCTGCTGGTAGGAGGGCTGCTGTTTTCTCGAGCGCATGCGGAAAATCGTTCTCACGGCATAATAAATAATCAGGATCATCAGGATCATACTGATCATGCCGGCCATATCACCGCCGATTCCCAGATGGGCAAGCAGTGTCCCCAGCCCCAGTCCGAGAAGCGCACCACCCAGCATCCCGCCAAAACGGCCGGGCTGCTTTGCCGTGTTGGCTCCCTGCTGCTGTGACTGCTGGTTTGTTCCCGCCTGCCTTTGCTGCGAAGGCGTGGTTGCCGGCTGGCTCCGCTGCATCCGGCTGACATTGGCCGACTGGCGGCCAAAGGAGCCGCCACCAAAACGCCGGGCATAGGCATCCGTTACCACCATGGTAGACAGGCTGGAGATCAGGACAAATGCAAGTAATAATTTCTTCATAATTTCCTTAGTTTTTTTACAGTTTCAGCCCGGTATGCAACGCGGCAACACCTGCTGTCAGATTAAAATATTTCACTCCCACGAACCCGGCTTCCTGCAGCATCTGAAGCAGGGATTCCTGATCAGGATGCATCCGGATGGATTCGGCCAGGTAGCGATAGCTGTCCGCATCCTGTGCAACCTGCCGGCCAAGCCATGGCAGCACGGAAAAAGAATACCGGTCATACAGGCTTTGAAGCGGTTTCCAGATCCGGGAAAATTCCAGGATCAACAGTTTCCCGCCTGGCTTTAGCACCCGGTTCATCTCGCTTAATGCCACTTCCTTACGGGTCATGTTCCTTAAGCCAAACGAAACCGACACCCTGTCAAAATAATTGTCAGGAAAAGGGAGCTGTTCCGCATCGCAGGTGACAACCGGCACGAGATATCCCTGATTCAACAACTTGTCACGTCCCAGGCGCAACATGGATTCATTAATATCCGTCAGCCATACCTGCCCGGTATCGCCTGCCTGCCGCGCAAAAGACAGCGCCAGATCACCCGTTCCCCCGGCAATATCCAGCACCTTAAAGCCTTTGCGGATAGCGGCCTGTGTGGCGGCAAAGGCCTTCCATGCCCGGTGGAGTCCTGCCGACATCAGATCATTCATCAGATCATAGCGCCGGGCAACCCGGTTGAACACGCCAGCCACTTTTTCCGCTTTTTCCTGCTCGTCAATCTGGCGATAGCCGAAATGGGTTTTCTTGTTCGTCATATTTGTCTGATGGCGGAAATGTGGGGGCAATGGATAACAAACCTCCCATTATAAGGCTTTTGCCTGCTGTGCCAATATCCGGCTGATCGCCTCTGCCACTTCCGGCTGCTGCGAGCGCCGATTTTTCAGCACAATGGGAGCCGGTTCACGCTGTTTCGTTCCCCAGACAGATTCCGGGAAATGCGCATCGTCCCTGAAACGGGGGATAACATGCCAGTGCAGGTGCGGCACCATATTGCCCAGACTCGCCAGATTCACCTTGTCAGGATGCATGACGTCACGAAGCGCACGCTCAACCGCAAAAACCACCGTCATCAGCTCCTGGCGATCCGGCAAGGACAATTCTGTCATCTCCGCCACGTGCGAATGCCAGATAACCCGGAAAAAACCGGGGTACAGGAAATCATCAACGTGTATGATCCGCCATTTTTTGCTTTCAGCCGCGATCTGCTCGCCTGGCGAAGACTGGCACAACACACAGTCGGGTTTCATTTGTCCATCCATTGAAAAATTATCCCTCATCCCAGAAAAGCGGCGATGCTGCGCCAGTATTCCTGGGGAATATATAATAACAGTGTTGTCATGATGAGATACCGGAAAAATTTGCCCACCGCCATGTAAAACACACTGGGCCAGAAAGGCAGCCTCAGCCAGCCGGCCAGCGTACAGATCGGGTCGCCAATACCAGGCAGCCAGCTCAACAGCATCGTCTTGGCACCATAACGGGAAAGCCAGCCAAACCAGCGGGTTTCTCTTTCTTTTGCGAAAGCTTCACGCGTTCCCAGCCCGATCCAGTAATTGAGTGCGCCGCCCAGCGTATTGCCGATCGTTGCCACCGCCATGACCTGCCAGAAAAGGC
>JAAZED010000226.1 GCA_012512465.1 Oxalobacter sp.
AGTCTGCTCCGAATCCAGTTGCGGTTCCTGGGGCATATAACCGATTTTCAGATTGGGCATCGGCCGTGCTTCGCCCAGGATATCCGTGTCTTCACCTGCCATGATCTTCAGCAGGCTTGATTTCCCGGAACCGTTCAATCCTAAAACACCGATTTTGGCGCCGGGAAAAAAGGAAAGGGAGATATCTTTCAGGATTTGACGCTTGGGCGGGACGATCTTGCCGACCCGGTTCATCGTAAAAACATATTGGGACATGGAAAAAGCCGTAATTAAAAATTAAATAAAAGGGGGAATCTGCTGAAAGTATCATGTCCGGCATCTATTGCGCAAATGCAGTATGGGGTGCGCAGGTTTGGCCGAAAATAAAACCGGGTATTTCGGCGCAATCCGGGAATTGCATTTTTTGCGGCTTTGTCCTATTGTGCAGGCGCAACCGTAATAATAGGAGTTTATTTGGAACATCATCCTGAAGCGGAAAAGCAGGGGATAGAGAAAAGCAGCCTTGCTGCGCTGACCGTTGCCTCAATCGGTATTGTTTATGGTGATATCGGTACCAGCCCGCTGTATGCCATGCGTGCGGTTTTTGGCGGAACAGGCGGCCTGATCCTGACGTCAAACAATCTGCTGGGTATTGTTTCTCTGATCATATGGGGCCTCATTATTGTGGTCTCGGTCAAATATGTCCTGATCATGCTGCGTGCCGATAACCGGGGGGAGGGTGGTACGCTGGCGCTCATGGCATTGGCCCACTCGGCATTGCCCAAAAAGTCGCGGCTGTACTATCCGCTTTTGGCGCTGGGTGTGCTGGGCGCGTCCCTCTTTTATGGTGACAGTGTGATTACTCCGGCAATTTCGATCCTTTCTGCCGTGGAAGGGCTGGAAGTTGCCACGCCCCTATTTCGTCCTTATGTCATTCCCATCGCGCTGACCATCATGGTGGGGTTGTACTCCATTCAATACAAGGGTACCGCCGGTATCGGGAAATGGTTTGGTCCCATCATGATGGTCTGGTTTATCGCGCTTGCCGGCATGGGCGTGGTTAATATTGTGGCGTCGCCCGCAGTGCTTTTTGCCTTGAATCCCTGGTATGCCCTGCTTTTTATCGAACAAAATCCGGGAACGGCCTTTATTGCATTGAGTGCGGTTGTACTGGCGTTTACCGGCGCAGAAACCCTGTATGCTGATATGGGGCATTTTGGCCCCCAGCCCATTCGCCGTGCCTGGTTCAGACTGGTATTTCCTGCCCTTACGCTGAATTATCTGGGGCAGGGGGGGCTTTTGCTGTCGAATCCTGGCGCACTGAGTAATCCCTTTTTCCAGCAACTGGGTTCCTGGAGTATTTATCCCCTGGTTTTCATGTCGACTGTAGCGGTTGTGATTGCTTCCCAGGCAACGATTTCCGGTGCTTTTTCCATTACCAAGCAGGCGATTGGCCTTGGCCTTCTCCCCCGCATGAAGGTTGTGTATACCTCGGAAAGTGAAATGGGGCAGATCTATATCCCCACGGTCAACTGGCTGCAGATGGTGGCAGTTATTGTCGCGGTTGTTGAATTCCGCTCATCGACCAATCTGACGGGAGCTTATGGTGTTGCCGTAACCGGGGCCATGCTGATCACCACCATTTTTCTTTTCTTTATCATGCGTTACCACTGGAAGCGCAATATTTTCCTCAGCCTGGCGGTTCCCCTCTTGTTTTGCATGATCGACGTGTCACTGCTGAGTTCCAATACACTCAAGATAAAAAGCGGTGGCTGGTTCCCCATTGCCATTGGCCTCTTTATATATGTGCTGATGATGACATGGCGGCGGGGGCGCATCCTGGTCGGGGCCAGCCAGAAAAGGCATGCCATTCCGCTGAATTCTTTTCTTCAATCTCTCTTTTTCTCTCCGCCGCAGCGCATTGCCGGGACGGCCATATTTTTGCGCGGGGAAAATGACGGGGCGCCGCAGGCACTTTTGCACAATCTCTCCCACAACAAGGTGTTGCATGAACGGGTTTTCTTTTTAACGATTCATATTGAAGAAGTCCCCTGGGTGCCGGTCAGCGAGCGCGTCAAAGTGGAAGCGCTTGGTTATGAATGTCATCAGATCGATCTGTATTACGGTTTCAAGGATGAAGTCGATATTCCGCGCACACTGTTGTTGTGCAAGGAATATGGTTATACCTTTGACATGATGGCGACTTCTTTTTTTGTATCACGACAGACACTGATTTCCACGCCGTCATCCGGGATGGCTCGCTGGCGGGAACATCTGTTTATCTGGATATCACGCAATGCCCGCAATGCGGCGGATTATTACCGGATTCCGGCCAACCGGGTTATTGAGCTAGGCGGACGGGTAGAGATTTGAGCGGATAATAAACAGTTGAAAACCCGAGTCCTGGTATGAATAAAACAGATCAGGAATCCTTATGAAAATACTTTTACTTGGAAAAAACGGACAAGTCGGGCATGAGCTGCTTCGGACGCTCTATCCTTTGGGAGAGGTTATTGCGCTGGATCGCAATCAGGTCGATCTGGCAGACAAGGACCGCTTGCGGGAGATTGTCCGGGGACATGGGGCCGATGTGATTGTCAATGCCGCAGCCTATACGGCAGTTGATAGGGCAGAGGAGGAAGAACGCCTGGCGTTTCAGATCAATGC
>JAAZED010000227.1 GCA_012512465.1 Oxalobacter sp.
ACCTGATGCTGCTGGATGAACCAACCAACCATCTGGATCTTGATGCCATCATCTGGCTGGAAGACTGGCTGAAACGCTATAGCGGCACGTTAGTCATCATCTCCCATGATCGGGATTTTCTTGATGGTATCGTCAACGTCATTTTACATATAGACGACAAGAAGCTGCGGCGGTACAACGGCAATTATTCCGCCTTTGAGCGCCAGCGCGCAGAACAGCTTGTTCTCATGCAAAGCGCGATTGAAAAACAGACAAAAAAACGCGCGCATCTGGAATCCTTCGTCCGGCGCTTCCGTGCCAAGGCCACCAAGGCGCGCCAGGCACAAAGCCGACTGAAAGCACTGGAAAAAATGGAAGCGCTGGCACCTTTGCGGGCTGCGGCGGAATTCTCCTTTGAATTCCGTGAACCGGAAAGTTCACCCAATCCACTGCTCGTCATGGAAGACATCAACGCCGGATATCCTGCATCAGATGAAAAAGGCGCAGCAACAACGATTCTAACTGACATCAATTTCTCACTACAAACCGGTGAGCGGATTGGCCTGCTTGGCGTCAACGGCGCCGGCAAATCGACTTTCATCAAAACCATTGCCGGTGAATTGCTTCCCCTGACAGGGCGCTTCACCACAGGGAAAGGACTGAATATCGGCTACTTTGCGCAACACCAGGTTGACATGCTGCGCAACGATGAATCTCCCCTTTGGCATCTGGCCCGGATCGCACCGGAAGCAAGAGAACAGGACCTGCGTAATTTTCTCGGCAGATTTCTCTTTCCCGGCACGATGGCGACCACTCCGATAGCACCTTTATCAGGCGGTGAAAAGGCACGCCTTGCCCTGGCCATCATTGTCTGGCAGCGCCCCAACCTGCTTTTACTGGATGAACCGACCAACCATCTGGATCTTCAGACTCGTGAAGCCTTAACCGATGCTCTGGCGCAGTTTGAAGGAACACTGGTGCTGGTATCTCATGACCGCCATCTCCTGCGCGCGACAACTGACAGTTTTCTGATCGTGTCAAACGGGTCGCTGCAGCCTTTTGATGGTGATCTGGATGACTACAGAAACTGGCTTTACCAGACACGGCTGGGAAAGGAACCTGATCTACCGGCACAAACGGTGGCTTCTTCGTCAGAAAGCGAGATAAGCCGCCGGGATCAGCGGCGCCGGGAAGCAGAGGAACGCCAGCGGTTTTCCGCGCTGAAAAAACCCATCGAAGAACGGCTCAAACGGATTGAACGGGAGATGGAAAAGCTCCAGCCGCTCAAGGCGGCCATTGACGATCAGATGAGCAGTCCGGAAATCTATGCTGCCCAAAACAAGGAAAAGCTGAAACAGCTCCTGGTTGACCAAGCTTACTATGCCAAAGCACTTGGCGACCTGGAAGAAGAATGGCTGCAGAGGCAGGAAGAACTGGAAAAAATCGTCCGCTAAAGCGAATTTACGTATCCAGAACCGCCTCCACGCCGAGATTCGCCAGCTCATCGGCCCGCTCATTTTCCGGATGGCCTGCATGCCCCTTTACCCAGCGCCACTCAATGTCATGCGTTGACTGCGCATCATCCAGTATTTCCCAGAGATCGGCATTTTTGACCGGTTTTTTTGCCGCTGTTTTCCATCCTCGCCGCTTCCAGTCGTGAATCCATTCCGTAATACCTTTTTTCACATACTGGCTGTCAGTATACAAAATAATACGACAGGGGCGTTTCAGTGCTCGCAACGCTTCAATAACAGCCATCAGTTCCATGCGGTTATTGGTCGTCTCCGGTTCTCCGCCATACAGTTCTTTTCGATGCTTTCCTGCAATCAGAATGACGCCCCAGCCACCCGAGCCGGGGTTGCCGCGACAGGCACCATCTGTATAAATTTCCACTTCGTTCATTTTTATCAATTCTCCAACTGTGCCACATTCAACACCGATTGCCCTGCACGGTTATAATGCAGTTTTTCACCCACGGGAGCAAACATGGCTGATCTGTCAGAACAAACGCTTAACGTGACGGCACTGCCGGCTTTTAATGATAATTACATCTGGTTGATCGACAATGGCACACTTGCCGTCGTTATTGATCCAGGTGATGCTGCTGTTGTGATGACAGCGCTGCAAAAGCGAAATCTGTCACTGAATGCCATTTTACTGACACATCGGCACGATGACCACATTGGCGGTATCCCCAGGCTGCTTTCCGAATATGATGTACCGGTTTACGGCCCGAAAAATGATGAGATTATCGGGGTCAGTCACCCGGTAGAAGAAGGTGATCCGCTGACGATTGAGGCATTGGGCCTTTCATTTACGGTACTGGATGTCCCGGGACATACCCATGGGCATATAGCCTATTATGCCCGTATGAGAAGATGGCTCTTTTGTGGTGACATGCTGTTTGGCGCCGGCTGTGGCAGAATGTTTGAAGGCACACCGGAAATCATGACCGCCTCACTGGACAAATTTGCCGCACTGCCTGATGACACACTGGTGTTTGCTGCCCACGAATACACGCTGTCCAACCTGAAATTTGCCCTTGAAATCGAGCCGGATAATCCGGATATCATCAGGCGGGTACAGGAAGACTCCGCCAGACGCGACAAAAATCAGCCAACACTGCCATCAACCATCGGACTGGAAAAAAAGACCAATCCGTTTTTGCGTAACAGGGAACCCGATGTACTGGAACGCCTGCTGACTTTGGGTCTCATCAAGGACAAAAAACCAGTGGATGCGTTTGCTGCCATGCGGGAATGGAAAAATATTTACCGGTGAAAACGATTTATTTTTCACCCTGTTGTCTTTCATTATGGTGTCCGGTTTTATTTCATGGTGTAATAAAATCGGCACCTGTAACCAGCAAGGAGGTTTGCCATGGCCGGAGAAAGTTTTTCCGTCACACTCACCCATAAAAACGATTATCGTTTTGAAATCGAATTTGAAGACAAGTTTCCGGATTTCGGCCCGTTTCTCTCTGATGAGCCTGAACCATTGGGAACGAACCAGGGACCGACGCCGCCGCATATGCTGATTGCAGCGGTGGCAAACTGTGTTACTGCCAGTTTTTTGTTTGCGGTGAACCGCGCCAAGCAGGATGCAGGCGGCCTGACAACCAAGGCAACCTGCCACATTGGACGCAACGAAAACCGGCATTTCCGTGTGGTCAAAATCGACATTGAAATCCAGACCGGCAAGGCAGCCGCTGAAATCGGCGAACTGGAAGATATTCTTTCCCGCTTTGAGGGAATCAGCACGGTTTCACGAAGCGTACTGGAAGGTATACCGATTGAGACAACTGTTCTTGATGGAACGGGCAAAAAACTGAAATAATGCGTTATACACTATCCGTTTTATCCGGACTTTCTTTTTACGATAGCAGGCAAAAGCCTGTTATCGTATAGCTTGTTTTACGATAGGAGAAAACCATGCAAATTGGCCATATCTGCACAACAAATACGGTTACCTGCTCAGCAGAAACCACTATTTTAGAAGCCGCAAAAATGATGCGCCAATATCATGTCGGCACACTGATTGTGGTAGAAGAGATCAATGGCATGCGTGTTCCCCAGGGAATCGTCACGGATCGCGATATTGTGGTGATTGTGCTCGCCGAAAGCCTTGACCCCAAAAGCATCAAGGTCATGGATATCATGAAAGCCGAACTGATGACCGCCCTGGCAACAGAAGACATCTTCGAGACGATTGAGCGCATGCGTTATAAAGGGGTACGCCGCATACCCGTGGTGGACAAACACGGCGGGCTGGCCGGTATCGTCAGCGTGGACGATATCTGGAAATTTCTGGCCAAGGAGGTAACGGAACTTTCTGAAGTCACCACACGCCAGCAATCCCGGGAGAAAGTATCCCGAAGCCGATAGCTTTCCGTGTTTTTTCATGGAGACCGTGAGTATCCCTGAGCAGTGCACTCTGGAAAAGTGTTGTTTCAGAAAGTGGAGAAAACCGATTTGTCATGCTAACAACTGCATCCAACAATCTGGTCATCACCATGCACGACTGGTTGGGATCAACCGCCGGCATGTACATACGCGAGTGGGAAGAAGCGCACTATCGCAGCCTGACTGCTGATATTTTCGGCTTTCATGCCGTACAGATCGGCTTCCCGTCCATCAGCACCTTACAGGAAAGCCGTATAAAAAACCGATGGCTTTCCTGCGCTTGTTCATCCGAAATCAGCCGATGCCGCAATCAGGCTGACTCTCCCTCCCAACTGCCCCACCCGCTTTCTGTTTCTGTCCTGCACCGCTTTGAAGAGCTCCCTTTTGCCTCGCAAAGTATCGACCTTGTTGTTCTCCCGCATGTTCTTGAATTTGCAGAATCACCGCACCAGATCCTGCGTGAGGTGGAACGCGTCCTGATTCCGGAAGGAAAACTCATCATCAGCGGCTTTAATCC
>JAAZED010000228.1 GCA_012512465.1 Oxalobacter sp.
CAGGCTCCCCGGTGGCAGATCGCGCTTGAAGGTATGTTTGTCTGAAATATTGCCGATACCACCGGCAATCATGATCGGTTTGTGATAGCCAAAAACCTGTCCACCGACATTCTGTTCGTATGTCCGGAAATAACCGGCCAGGTTCGGACGGCCAAATTCATTGTTGAATGCCGCGCCGCCGATCGGCCCGTCAATCATGATCTGCAGGGGAGAAGCAATCCGGTCAGGACGGCCATATTCGGCAGCATCGTCTTTGGTCTTTTCAGTCTGCGTCACGTCAGCGGCATTTTCCCATGGTTTCCTTGCATCCGGCAGCATGAGGTTGGATACTGAAAAGCCTGTCAGCCCGGCCTTGGGTTTGGCACCTCTTCCCGTTGCCCCTTCATCCCGGATCTCACCGCCTGCACCGGTTGATGCACCCGGGAAAGGAGAAATGGCTGTCGGATGATTGTGGGTTTCCACCTTCATCAGGATATGCGTCAACTCTTCCGTTCCCTGGTATTCATGGCCTGAAGCTTCCCCGCGCGGGTAAAAACGCATAACCTGAGCGCCCTCGATAATGGAAGAATTGTCCTTGTAGGCAACGATGGTTCCTTCCGGATGCTGCGCGTGCGTGTGCCGGATCATGCCAAAAAGCGAAATATCCTGCGCTTTGCCATCAATCGTCCAGTCAGCATTGAAAATCTTGTGCCGGCAGTGCTCACTGTTTGCCTGGGCAAACATCATCAGCTCGACATCCGTGGGATTGCGGTTTGCCCGGGTAAAGGCCTCGTACAGGTAATCCACCTCATCCTCGGAAAGGGCCAGCCCCATATCGGCATTGGCTTTTTCCAGGGCATCTTTCCCGCCTGACAGCATATCCACATATTCCAGCGGTGTCGGTTCCAGCTCCGAAAAAAGCGCCTGCACATCCTTTCGGTCAAAAAGGACGGTCTCGGTCATGCGGTCATGCAGCAGGTCCATTATGCCCTGCTGCTGTGCCTCGCTTAACGGCGACGCATTTTCCCGGCGATGGAGATAGTACGAAATACCCCGTTCAATCCGTTTCACCTGCGGCATCCCGCAATTATGGGCAATGTCGGTTGCCTTGGATGCCCAGGGAGAAATTGTGCCCAGCCGCGGGACCACCACAAACTCACTGGTTGTCGTGCTGCCGGAAAAAGGCTCACCATAATCCAGAAGAGACGCCAAACGAGCTGCATCCTCATCCGAAAGCGGTGAAGATGCATCCACAAAATGAACAAAGCATCCTGTTATATCTGTCGTCTCAGGATCAATCTTTTGCAAACGGGACAGAAGGCCTTTGACACGAAAGGCCGACAGGGCATTGGAACCCGGAATGATGAGCATGATATATCGAAAAAATAGAAATTAACTGCAGACAAGTGAGTCTTACATTATACCTGCTGATAGCGCCAAACGCAGGCCGAAACACAAAAATTCCGATACCCTGAACCGGCATCAGGCAGGACAGAAACCGGGGCAGATTTTCTGCCTTCATTATCAGCGCCGGAAATGATGTATTGCATGATGAAGACAAGGCTTGTGCCCGGAAACTGGAAAAAGCCACAGACACGTACGGCCATTGCCCAGACAAGCCTGCGCCTGAGAAAAACCCTGCACTGAATGGTACGATAAAAAAACGGCGCTTAATACGCCGTTTTTTTATCATCTGATGCATCCAGTTTAACTGTTGGGATCATTCCTGCCACTTTCACCGCTATTTTTTTCGGTACCATTTTCATCAGTCTCTTCAGCCGCTGTCACTGGCGGTGCCGTTGCAGCCGCGGGTGCCGCTTTCTCTCTGGACTTGAAGAAGCCGTTCACAAC
>JAAZED010000229.1 GCA_012512465.1 Oxalobacter sp.
AAACACAGGACTGGTTTTATCTCGGGCTGGGTGTCAACCCTTCTTTGACAACAGGCAATGACGCGATGGCGCTTCTGCTTTTTGCGCTGACACTCCCGATTTTCACCTTCTTTTTTTCCCCCCTGCTTTCTCTCAGTTCGCGCAAGCATGAATTCGAGGCGGATGCTTTTGCCTCGCAGTATGCCAATGCCGAAGACCTGGTGTCGGCACTGGTGAGAATGTATGAGGATAACGCCTCGACGCTGACCCCTGATCCATTGTATTCTGCCTTTTATGACTCCCATCCGCCCGCCAGCATTCGTATAGACAGGTTACTCGGCAAGACATGACCCGATCCTTGAAAAAAGCACGCATTATTGCAGCCCATGGCCGCCACTATCTGGCAGAGCAGGACGGTGAACTCATACTGAGCGTGACACGGGGAAAAAAAAGCAATGTTGCGGTTGGCGACTATGTGATGGTCGCCCCCACAGCCAAGGGGCAGGCGGTCATTGAATCCATTGAGGAACGTGAGACCCTGCTCTTTCGCTCGGACCAGTTCAAGTCCAAACTGCTTGCCGCCAATGTCACCCAGCTCTTTATTGTGGTGGCAACCGAGCCCGGCTTTGCCGATGACCTGATTTCACGCGCACTGGTTGCCACTGAAGCAGTGGGCATCAAAGCCCACCTGATCCTGAACAAAATCGATATCGCCAACGCATTGCCAAAGGCGCGTGAACGCCTGCAGCTGTATGCCGGTCTCGGCTATCCGATGCATGAAATTTCCGCTACCGCAGAACCGGAAGCCACCCGGCAGACACTGATGCCCCTGGTTGAAAACCAGATCACCATCCTGATCGGGCAATCCGGCATGGGCAAATCATCCATCATCAATATCCTTATCCCCGGCGTGGATATTGCCACCCGCGAAATTTCAGCGGCCCTGGATTCGGGCAAACACACCACAACCTTCACGCGCCTGTACCGGATGAATGAGCATACCGCCCTGATTGATTCACCCGGGTTTCAGGAATTCGGCCTGTACCATCTCGATAAGGAAGCACTCGAACAGGCGTTCAGGGAATTCCGCCCCCATCTCGGACACTGCCGCTTCCACAATTGCCGGCATCTGGCCGAACCCGGCTGCGCCATACTGGAAGCAGTAGAAGCGGGGAGTATCTCACCCATGCGGCATCGCCTGTACACACAACTTCTTCACGAAGCCTCCCAGAAGGTATACTGAGGGCAACAGGTGATCTGCCACAAAAAACAGTTTGTCACTACAGCGCTGGCAGCGGCATTGCTGTAATATGAACAAATCTAATATAATCAGTAATTTAATTACCCCGGTGTCCGCTTTTTCGGCCCGGCATGTCATGTATGACAATCAAACACTATTTGCAATTTTCCGACTTTTCTCTGGCTGAGTATGAATATCTGATTGAACGGGCCCGCATCATCAAAGCCCGCTTCAAAAATTACGAAACCTACCATCCATTACTTGATCGCACCCTGGTGATGGTATTTGAGAAAAGCTCAACCAGAACCCGCCTTTCTTTCGAGGCAGGCATGGCGCAGCTCGGCGGAACGGCCATCTACCTGAATACACGGGACAGCCAGCTTGGGCGCGGAGAACCTGTTGAAGATGCCGCACAGGTGATGTCCAGAATGTGCGATGTCATCATGATCCGCACTTTCGGACATGACATCATTGAACGCTTTGCCGCTTATTCCCGGGTACCGGTCATCAACGGGCTGACCAATGAACATCACCCCTGCCAGGTACTGGCCGATGTGTTCACCTTTATCGAACAACGTCAGGTCATTCGCGGAAAAACAGTGGCCTGGATTGGTGACGCCAACAATATGCTGTATTCCTGGCTGCAGGCCGCCAAGATTTTCGGATTCCACGTCAATGTCTCTACCCCGAAGGGGTATGACATCAATTATGATCTGGTTTCCCCTGAGCATGACTACTTCACCCTTTTTGACGATCCGGCAAAAGCCTGTGAGGGCGCCCACCTCGTCACGACGGATGTCTGGACCAGCATGGGTTTCGAGGAAGAAAATGCCGAACGCATGAAAGCATTTGATGGCTGGTGTGTTGATGCCGAGAAAATGCGCCGTGCAGCGCCCGATGCGCTCTTCATGCATTGCCTTCCTGCCCATCGGGGAGAGGAAGTCACCGCGGACGTAATCGATGGCCCGCAATCTGTTGTGTGGGACGAGGCGGAAAACCGTCTGCATGTCCAGAAAGCACTCCTGGAATACCTCGTTTTGGACAGGATCTGATACCCCGTATTCCCGTTTGTCGCGAATAAGCATAAAATGCTGATCATACGGCCATGATGTCTGTGCGTTAACATACATCATTACGGCGTGCCTTTTCAAACTGAAACAAGTGAAAGCAAGACATGAGTGATGTAAATAAAGTGGTTCTGGCCTACTCCGGCGGCCTGGATACCTCCGTTATCCTGAAATGGCTTCAGGATACCTACCAGTGTGAAGTCATTACCTTTACAGCCGACCTCGGCCAGGGGGAAGAACTGGATCCGGCCAGGCAGAAAGCACTGAAATTCGGCATCAAACCGGACAATATTTTCATTGACGATCTGCGTGAAGAATTCGTGCGCGATTTTGTTTTTCCGATGTTCCGCGCCAATACCACTTACGAGGGAGAATATCTTCTCGGCACCAGCATTGCCCGTCCACTCATCGCCAAACGCCTGGTTGAAATCGCACGCCAGACAGGGGCTGACGCCATTTCGCACGGCGCCACAGGAAAAGGCAACGATCAGGTTCGTTTTGAACTGGGTGCCTATGCCCTGATGCCCGAGGTCAAAATCATTGCGCCATGGCGTGAATGGGACCTGCTTTCCCGCGAAAAACTGCTGGCTTATGCCGAAAATGCCGGTATCGAAATTGACATGAAACACCGGGAAGGCGGTGCGCCTTATTCCATGGATGCCAACCTGCTGCACATCAGCTATGAAGGCCGTCACCTGGAAGACCCGAGTGCCGAAGCAGAAGAATCCATGTGGCGCTGGACTGTCAGCCCCGAAGCTGCACCGGACCAGGCAGAACATATTCAGATCGGATATGAGAAAGGCGACCCGGTTTCCTTAAACGGGAAAAAGATGTCACCCGCCGCCCTCCTTGCCGAACTCAACCGCCTGGGCGGCAAACATGGCATTGGCCGGCTTGATCTCGTCGAAAACCGGTATGTCGGCATGAAATCCCGCGGCTGCTACGAAACGCCCGGTGGCACTATTCTGCTGCCGGCGCATCGCGCCATCGAATCCATCACCCTTGACCGGGAAGTCGCTCACCTGAAAGATGATCTGATGCCGCGTTATGCTTCCATGATCTATAACGGTTACTGGTGGTCTCCCGAGCGCGTGGCCCTGCAGACACTGATAGATCACACCCAGGAGCATGTCAATGGCACCGTCAGCCTGAAACTGTATAAAGGCAACGTGATTGTGACCGGGCGTGATTCCGCAGATTCCCTGTTTGACTCGACTATTGCCACGTTTGAGGATGATGCGGGCGCTTATGACCAGAAAGATGCCGGCGGCTTTATCAAACTGAATGCGCTGCGCATGCGCATTGCCGCCAGTCTGCGGGAGAAGCGCAAAAAATAACGGCAAACCACTTCTCCCGAACAGCGGCACCGGCATGTTTCCGGTGCCGTTTTTCATGGGCGGCCTCCTTTATGCGCCTTGCACAAAACGCCATGCAACCGGATAATGATCCAGTAAACAACAATGGGGAAGTGCTGACATGGAAATAACGGGCATTATTGGTGGCAGCGGGCTTTATGATATTGCCGGCTTGACGGATACACGATGGGAAAAAATCACTTCTCCGTTCGGGACACCCTCCGATGAACTGCTCTTTGGAAAACTGGGTGGCCGCCAGCTCGTCTTTCTGCCTCGTCATGGGCGCGGGCACCGTTATTCTCCGTCACAAATCAACTACCGTGCGAATATTGATGCCTTGAAACGTGCGGGGGTTACCCAGATTATTTCCATCAGCGCCGTTGGCTCCCTGAAAGAACATCTCCATCCCGGCATATTTGTGCTGGTTGACCAGTATATTGACCGCACGCATGGACGGGACAATACTTTTTTTGAATCCGGCTGTGTCGCCCATATTTCCATGGCGCATCCGACCTGTCATCGTTTAAACCGGCAGATTCACGGCCTTGCCGGGAAATCGGGCATTGAAACGGCTCTTGGCGGCACCTATCTCGCGATGGAGGGACCGCAATTTTCCACGCTGGCGGAATCCGAACTGTATCGCAGATGGAATTGTGACGTGATCGGGATGACCAATATGCCGGAAGCGAAACTCGCCCGCGAAGCGGAAATTTGTGACGCCGGCATTGCCATGGTCACCGATTATGATTGCTGGCACCCTGATCATGACAATGTCTCTGTCAGCCAGATTGTCCGGATTCTCGCAGACAATGCAGAAAAAGCCCGAGCGCTGGTGCAGGATGCCATACCTGTTCTTGCTCAGGATGAATCGGCATCTTCCTGCACCTGCCGCTTTTCACTGGAACATGCATTGATTACTGCCTCTGCCGCAAGAGATCATGAACTGATGCAAAAGCTTGATGCTGTCGCAGGAAGGGTGCTGAAAAAATGAATGGTGCCCCGCTGGCAGACAACGAAAACACCCTGCGCGAATCCCTGCTTTTCACCACAAGGCAATTGACCGATAAGGGACTGAACCGGGGCACAACCGGCAATGTCAGTGTCCGCCTGCCTGCAGATGATGAAGCGGCATTTCTGATTACACCCAGCGGCGAGCCTCCTCTCGAGATGTCAGCCGCATCCATGGTCAGGATGCGCTTTTCCGGTGAGCATGACGGCTCTGTCAGACCCAGTACGGAGTGGCAGCTCCATCGTGATATCCTCTTGCACCATGCGGATGCGGGTGCTGTCATTCACGTTCACTCTCCTTTTGCCACCACAATGGCCTGTTTGCATCGTGACATTCCGGCATTTCATTACATGATTGCTGTTGCCGGTGGTGACTCCATCCGCTGTGCGCCCTATGCGCTCTTTGGTACCCAGGCGCTGTCCGATTTCGCAATCGACGCCATGACAGCACGCCACGCCTGTCTGCTGGCCAATCACGGCATGCTTGCTATTGGCAGGAATTTGCCACATGCCCTGTCTGTTGCCATCGAAGTGGAAGCGCTGTGCGAGCAATACTGGCGCATCCTTCAGATTGGTGAACCGCACCTTCTTTCGGACGAGCAGATGCAGGAAGTACTTAACCAGTTCAAAAACTACGGTCAGTGGCAATCACCCTGACCGGCAAAGAAAGTTTGTTATGTCGATCATCTCCTACATTCGCACCATTGCTGACTACCCAAAAAAGGGGGTCCTGTTTCGCGACATCAGCACCCTTTTTCTGGACCCACGAGGATTGCGCAAAGCCATTGACGGGCTTGTCATGCGATATTCCGGCGCGGGAATCGACAAGATAGCGGTTATTGAAGCACGTGGCTTTCTGGTCGGCGCACCGCTGGCCTATACACTGGGTTGCGGCCTGGTTCTCATACGGAAAAAGGGCAAGCTGCCCGGCAGCACCATCGGGAAGGACTATGCGCTGGAATACGGTACCGACCGGATTGAAATGCACGATGACGCCATTGGTGCCGGAGAAAAAATCCTGCTGGTGGATGACCTGCTGGCAACCGGAGGCAGTGCGTTGGCGGCAATCAGACTGATTGAGAAAAATGGTGCGGAAGTTTACGAAACCGCTTTTCTGGTGGATTTGCCCGATCTGGGCGGCAGCAAAAAACTGAAAGCGAGTGGTTATTCCGTTTTCACCCTGTGTGAATTTGAAGGAGACTGAATGACTGCCACTTCCGGTTATACCGTTGAAACCCTGCGCTGGAAAAATGACGCAATCGAGATGATCGACCAGCGTCTCCTGCCGGGAACCAAAGCATATGTGCGCTGTGATACCGCAGCCTGTGTTGCTGCGGCCATCCGTAACATGGTCATACGCGGCGCACCGGCCATTGGAGTAGCTGCGGCCTACGGCATTGCACTGGAGGCACGGCACCTGAAAGCGGCTTCTGCCGGACAGTTTCAAACGGGGCTGGATCAGGCCTTTGACCTGCTGGCACAAAGCCGCCCTACCGCTGTCAATCTTTTCTGGGCACTGAACCGGATGCAGTTACTTCGGCGGTCGCTTTCCCCTCTTGAGCCATTTGAGATAACCGAGCGACTGCTCGCCGAAGCGCACGCTATCCACAAGGAAGATATTCAGATAAACCAGGCAATGGGTGCTTATGGCGCTTCCCTTTTGCCTGACGGCGCCCGTGTCATGACACACTGCAATGCCGGCGCACTGGCCACAGCAGGACATGGCACGGCACTCGGCGTATTCCGTTCGGCGATGGCGGCAGGAAAACGATTATCCGTCATTGCCAATGAAACACGGCCCTTTTTACAGGGCGCACGCCTGACAGCCTGGGAAATGGTGCAGGAAAATATCCCGGTGACGCTCATTACCGACAACATGGCAGGCCACCTGATGCAAACCGGTGAAATTGATGCCATTGTGGTTGGAACAGACCGGGTAGCCGCCAATGGGGATGTCGCCAATAAAATCGGCACCTACATGATTGCCGTTCTGGCCAAACGGCACGATATTCCCTTTTACGTCGCCTGCCCGCTTTCCACCATCGACCTCACCCTTGAAACCGGTGCGGATATCCCGATTGAAGAACGGGATATCAACGAAGTCAAAGGCTTCAGGGAGTGTATCTGGGCCCCGGAAGGCGTATCCATCCGCAACCCGGCCTTTGATGTGACACCGGCAGAGCTGGTCACTGCACTGATTACCGAAAAAGGCATCATCACAAACGACAGGCTGATGGCTAAAGAGCTGAAATCGGTTGTCGAAAATTCCCCTGCTTGAGTGCCGCAGCGCTCAGCCATCATCAGACAAAAACAGGCTCGGGTTCCAGCCACAGGCCAAAACGGGTGTTGACATCCTGCTGGATCGCCTGTGACAGCCTGACAATCTCCTCGCCTGAAGCATTCCCGCGGTTTACCAGCACAAGTGCCTGTGTTTCGTACACCCCGGCATTCCCGCTGGTCTTTCCTTTCCAGCCACACTGGTCAATCAGCCAGCCCGCAGCAATACGATAACTGCCGTCAGGTTGCAGATACCCGGGCATTTGCGGACAACGGCGTTTTAACGCATCATACGCTACCCGGGATACGGTCGGATTCTTGAAAAAACTGCCGACATTGCCGATAACCGCCGGATCAGGCAATTTGCGTTGCCGGATGGTCACAATGGCGCGGGCGACATCGCGCGGAGAGAGTACCGGATTGTTCGTTACTGAAAGCATATTGGCGAGCTCAGGATAAGAAAGATTGGGCGTCCATTGCTTTGGCAGGGCAAAGGTGACATTCAGAATGGCATAACGCCCCTTCTCCTGCCGAAAAACACTGTCGCGATAGCCAAAACGGCAGTCCTCCCGTCCAATGTCCCGGATTTCCCCGTTGTGGAAATCAAATGCCTGCAAAGCGAGAAAGCAGTCTTTGAGCTCTGTGCCGTAGGCACCGATATTCTGGACCGGTGCTGCACCGACCGTGCCGGGAACCAGCGAAAGGTTTTCAAGGCCTCCCCATCCGTTTTCCAGTGTCCACAAAACAAACGCATGCCAGTCCTCCCCTGCTGCTGCGGTAACAACCACCCGGTTTTCATCCTCACCTGAAAGCGTCTTTCCTTTCAGGCACATATGCAATACCAGACCTGGAAAATCACCGGTAAAAAGCACGTTGCTGCCACCACCCAGTACCAGCTTCGGCATGGCCGCCAGTTGCCTGTCAGCATGCACCGCCAGCAGGTCATCGGCAGACCGGACAGCCAGATAACTTCTGGCTTTCACATTGATGCCGAATGTGTTTAACGCCTGCAGGGAAAAACCGGTCTTTATGGGAAGGGAACTGTGCATAGTAGGGGGATTATAGAAGCAATTACACGGGCCGGGTAGCGAAAGCCGGTTTTGTTTTATACAATGATATATTTCATCCCCTCACACATGTGAAAGGAGAGACATGCCATCATTTGATGTTGTTTCCGAAGCCAATATGGTTGAAGTCCGAAATGCCATTGAGCAGACCAACAAGGAAATCACGACCCGCTTTGATTTCAAAGGCAGTGACGCCAGGGTAGAGCAGAAAGAACGCGAACTCACCGCTTTTGCCGACTCCGAATTCCAGTTGAACCAGGTAAAGGATGTGCTGACCGGCAAAATGACCCGGCGCAATGTGGATGTCCGTTTCCTGGACGAAGGCAAAATAGAGAAAATGAGCGGCGACAAGGTCAAGCAGGTCATCAAGATCCGAAATGGTATTGAATCGGACGCGGCCAAGAAAATCGTCAAGCTGGTCAAAGACAGCAAACTGAAGGTACAGGCCAGCATCCAGGGCGACTCCGTCCGTGTCACCGGCGCCAAAAGAGATGACCTGCAATCCGCCATTGCCATGCTGAAAAAGGATGTGACCGATCTGCCGCTGGAATTCAACAATTTCCGTGACTGAGAAACCGGGAAAAGCCTCGGGCAACTCCGGCACTCATCGCAAACAGATCTTCTTGAAAACAAGGAAAAGGGATGACTGAAAACCTCATTCCCGTTGCGATAGCGTATGACTTTGATGGAACGCTGTCGCCCGGCAACATGCAGGAATATGACTTCATTCCTAAACTGGGTGTTTCGCCCAGGGATTTCTGGGAACAAGCCAGCGCACTGGCAGAAACCAACCAGATGGATACCATCCTGGCTTATATGTGGCGCATGATCCGGGAAGCCAATATCAAGGACATCTCTGTCAGGAAATCGGATTTTCATGATTTCGGCAAACAAATAAAATTATTTCCCGGCGTTTCAGACTGGTTTGCCCGTATCAATATCTATGCACACAGCAAGGGCATACGCCTTGAGCATTTCATTATTTCATCGGGCATACGGGAAATGATAGAAGCCACACCGATTTACCCGGAATTCAGGAAAGTCTACGCTTCGGCTTTCATGTTTGACCATAATGGCGTAGCCTGCTGGCCGGCTCTGGCTGTGAACTACACCACCAAGACCCAGTACCTGTTCCGGATAAACAAGGGCAGCCTGGATGTGCATGACAATTCGGTCATTAACAAGTTTGTCCCCATGGAAGAGCGTCCGGTTCCGTTTGAAAATATCCTCTTTATCGGCGACGGGGAAACGGATATCCCCTGCATGCGGCTGGTCAAGGAACAAGGGGGACATGCCATTGCTGTCTATCCGCCGGACAAGGAAGGTGCCCAGGCACATGCCCGAAAACTGGTCGAAGAAGGGCGGGCAACGCTCTTTACCCCTGCAGATTACCGGCAGGGGAAAGGCATCGACCTTGCTGTGAGAGCGATTCTGGACAGAATCGAAGCCACCTCAAGGATACGGTAAGCCGATTCGCGCTGTCTGTTTTCTGCCAATCGTCAGTCGCTGCTGGTGCGGATTTTATCCTGGCGCTTTTTGGTCGCCTCTGCCAGTTTTTCCAGAACGAGCACACTGTCATCCCAGCCGATGCAGGCATCCGTTACTGACTGGCCGTACGTCAGCGGCTGGCCCGGCGTGATATCCTGGCGGCCGGCAATGAGATTTGACTCCACCATGACGCCCACAATCCGCATCTCACCCCTGGCAATATTCCTGCCGATCGTGGCACAGACCGGCACCTGGTTTTCCGCCTTCTTCGAGCTGTTCCCATGCGATACATCAATCATGACCCTGGGAGGCAAACCGGCGGCGGCCACTTCCCTGCATGCCGCATCAATGCTCCTTTTATCATAATTGGGCCGCTTGCCGCCCCGCAGGATAATATGGCAATCCTCATTTCCGCCTGTGGCAAAAATCGCCGTGTGCCCGCCCTTGGTCACTGACAGGAAATGATGGGGATGTGAGGCCGCCTTGATTGCGTCAATGGCAATTTTCACATTACCATCCGTTCCGTTCTTGAATCCTACCGGACAGGAAAGACCGGATGACAGTTCGCGATGGACCTGGGATTCCGTGGTTCTCGCCCCGATGGCGCCCCAGCTGATCATGTCTGCGACATACTGCGGGCTGATCATGTCCAGGAATTCCGTTGCCGCCGGCACACCCAGGTCATTGATATTCAACAGCAGCTCCCTTGCCATATGAAGCCCCTCATTGATCTGGAAACTGTTGTTCATGTGCGGATCATTGATCATTCCCTTCCAGCCAACCGTCGTGCGGGGCTTTTCAAAATACACTCGCATCACGATTTCCAGTTCCTTGCCCAGCCGCTCGCGCACCTCCCGCAAACGATACGCATATTCCAGCGCTGCCTGCGGATCATGAATGGAGCAGGGGCCGATCACAACCATCAGACGATCATCCTTTCCATGCAGGATACGATGAAGGGCGGTTCTGCTGTTGGCGACGGTATCGGCGACTTTATCGGTACAGGGAAACTCGCGAATCAGATGGGAAGGGGGGGTTAATTCTTTCATGGCGAGAATCCTCAGATCATCGGTGCGTTGCATCATTTTTCCAGTCTCTAAAGTCAATAAAACAAAAAAACCGCCATCGCTGGCGGTTTGCTGAAAATCGGGCTGTTCTTTTATCTGGCTGACAACCGCTCTTCCACCGCCACTGGGCCGGAATAGCTAAAGTAAAAAAAGAAAAACCAGACGGTGTTCAGCATTTTTGTTTTGCAGTTAAATGAATTTCTGTAGATAGTATAACGCATTTTGAAAAATGTGTCGGACTCGTGTTGTTTTTCAACAACTATCCCGTCCCGCCTACCGTCACATCCTCAATCCTGAGGGTGGGCTGCCCCACACCGACCGGCACACTCTGTCCTTCCTTTCCGCAGACCCCCACACCGGCATCCAGGCACATGTCATTGCCGATCATGGACACCCTGCGCAGAATATCAGGGCCATGGCCAATCAGTGTCGCGCCTTTGACAGGGTGGATAATTTTTCCGTTTTCCACCAGATACGCCTCACTGGCGGAAAAAACAAATTTCCCGTTGGTGATGTCAACCTGTCCGCCCCCGAAATTGGCGGCATAAATTCCCTGCTTGACCGATGCGATGATTTCACCCGGATCGTGATTGCCTCCCAGCATCAGGGTATTGGTCATTCGCGGCATGGGAAGATGCGCATAGGATTCCCGGCGGGCATTGCCGGTAACCGGCATTTCCATCAGGCGGGCATTCATGATGTCCTGGATATACCCTTTCAATATGCCATCTTCAATCAGCACCGTATGCTGTGTCGGCGTTCCTTCGTCATCCACATTCAGTGAGCCGCGGCGATTGACAATGGTGCCATCATCCACCACCGTGATGCCCTTTGCTGCCACCTGTTCGCCCAATATGCCGGAAAAGGTGCTGGACCCCTTGCGGTTAAAGTCGCCTTCCAGTCCATGACCAATCGCTTCGTGCAGCAATACGCCAGGCCAGCCTGGCCCCAGCACGACCGCCATGGCACCGGCTGGCGCCGGACGCGCATCGAGGTTTACCAGTGCCGCATGCACCGCCTCACTGACATACCGGTCAATCATGACATCCGTAAAGTATCCATAATCATACCGGCCGCCGCCACCACTGGTACCCATTTCACGACGGCCATCCTGCTCGGCAATCACCGTAACCGAAAGCCTGACCAGCGGACGGATATCCGCTGCCAGTGCGCCATCACTGCGAACTACGAGAATAACATCATATTCCCCGGCCAGTCCTGCCATCACCTGAATAATACGCGGATCAGCCGCTTTGGCCTGCCGGTCAATCTTTTCCAGGAGGGCAACCTTTTGCGCGGCAGGGATCGATTGCAGCGGATCGGCCTGAAGGTACAGATCATGCCCGCTGACCGGACGAGTGGCAGACGCCACCCGGACCTGTCCGGCACCCTGGCGGGCGATCGTCCGGGTTGTCTCGGAAGCAGACAAAAGCGCCGGCAGTGAAATCTCGTCCGAATAGGAAAAAGCCGTCTTCTCACCCGAAACCGCCCGCACCCCGACACCCTGATCAATGGAGAAACTGCCGGTTTTGACAATCCCCTCATCCAGGCTCCAGCTTTCATTTTTTGTAAACTGGAAATACAGGTCAGCATAATCCACCTGATGGGTAAAGATCGTGCCAAGTGTCTCGATCAGCCTGGCGTCATCAAGACCATGTGGCGTCAGGAGAATGCTGCGTGCGGTTGCCAGATTCTGTTTTTCCCTGTTTGGTGTCTGCATGAAATATCGTCCGGTAATAATCTGTTGTATAAGGATGATTGTAGAGGATTGTAGCGAACTCCGCTGGCGGGCCATGTTCCGAAAGCAGCGCAACAGGCCCTATCGTATGCCAATCCCGCGTTTTTTCATTGCGACTCCCCAAAGGATGGCATCACAACAATAAAACGCACCACAATGGTGCGTTTTTGAAAGTTACAGCCGTTTATGCTTTAGCGCCGGCAGTTTTTCACGAACGGTATTCAGTACCTCCTGCTCAATTTCGCCCAGCACGATACCTTCCCCTTCCATCAACTCTGCCTTGACTTCACCCCATGGATCAATCAGTACGGTCTGCCCCCAGGTACGGCGGCCCGTCTGGTGACGTCCTCCCTGGGCCGCTGCCAGGATATAACACTGGTTTTCAATCGCCCGCGCCTTGAGAAGAATTTCCCAGTGCACCTTGCCTGTTGTATACGTAAAGGCCGCCGGCACAACGATCAGCGCACATTCACCAAAGGCCCTGAAAAGTTCGGGGAAACGCAGGTCATAGCAGACGGTCAGCCCCACCCGGCCAAAAGGCGCCTCGAATGACACTACCTCATCGCCACCGCAGATATATGTCGACTCATCATAGGCTTCCTTACCGGATGCAAAACTGAAAAGATGGATTTTGTCATACCGTGAAACCGTTTTTCCCTGCGGGTCATAAACCAGGGTGGTATTCAATACCTTGTTTTCAACCGGCGCAACAAGAGAAAGCGTTCCACCGATCAGCCAGATGCCATGCGCTTTCGCCATGGCTGACATGAAATCCTGCACCGGGCCGGAACCCGGCGCTTCTGCCTGCGCCAGCTTTTCCTTGTCACTTTTGCCGATACTCGGCCAGTATTCCGGAAGTAATACCAGTTCAGCGCCCTGCCGGGCGGCCTCGGCAATCAGCCTTCTGGCTGATTCAATGTTTTCCTCAATCTCCGGCGTGGAAACCATTTGTATTGCAGCTACTTTTGTCATATCTCATCCTTATTTTCGGGTTTGATGGCATCCATGAATTTCTTGGCCCGGCTGTCCTTGCTTTCAATCTTCTGAATATTCGGCTCTGCCCACGAACCGGTTATCTGATATTCAAATGTAAAGGTTTTTGACAGCGGGTCCTTCAAAAACAATTGAGCAAGAAATGTGCCAACACCAATGGCGGGATTAATCACACTGTAGGCAAGTGAAGCGGCCCCGGCATTGATTTCAGGCAAAACCGCCACATGCAGGTTCTGCGTTTCCCTGGCAATATCCACGCTGCCATCCATCAGAACCGTTGCCTGCACCCCTTTCATGGTCAGATTTTCTGTCCTGGCCACCCCTTTGGTAATCTCGGCCTTGGCCACAATTTCATCAAACGCAAATCCGTCAGAGAAAACATCCCTGAAATCCAGCGTGAGACGGCGCGGCAGCGATTGCATGCTCAAGACACCCAGTAATTTTGCCATACCGGGATCAACCTTGAGAAACTGTCCTTTTCCTACATTCAAATCAATTTTTCCCGAAAGGCTCGGAATATCGAGGGAATAGGGAAGACCGGCCCAACTGATATCGCCATGCATCTTCCCTTTACCACCACTCAATATCCCTTTATAGCCAAAACGATCCAGCAGTTTACCCGCATTGACGATATCCAGATCGTAATTCATGCGCGTGTGCTGTGCCCCTGAATGGTCAACAACCCAGTTACCGGTCGACTGTAATCTGGCATCCGGATTGGATACACTCAGGCGATTAATCCGCCACTCCCTTCCTGTCGGCCCGACCGTATTATTGGCAACCAGCTCAATACGTCCCAGCTTGATATCAAACAGGGTGAAATTATCGACAACCAGATCAAGTGCCGGAATCTGGCGCACACTGTCACGCTTGATAATATCTTCGATTTTCTCCGGGCTGGAACGTGGTATGGCCAGGGTGGCAAAACGGCCCGTCAGTTTGCCTGTTGCCTGCTTTCCGGTTGGCTCTGTCCATATCAGCTGTCCTTTCAGCTCATTGGCGTCCACATCCGCCTGCCAGCGACCTGCCTGACGGGAGCCGGTAATCACCGCGTTGGACAGCTTGAATTCCATCGCACTCAACTCATCCACCTGGATGAAAAACTGTTGTGGCTCAACATATTTTCCGATATCTGCGCCCCCCTTACTGGCGCCTTTTCCTTTGCCATCATCGGCAAATAACGCATCCAGTGATTCCTGCCAGACATTCATGTCCAAAGACGGCATTTTCAGATTAAGCGAAACCCCCGGGTGCAACACCGGCTTCATATTGATACCCAGTCCGCCGCGAACAAGCTGCCATATTTTATCGGTCTTCTGGCGCTCATAATGCGCGGCAGCACCAGAACCATAAGCAATTCTGATTTCATCACGCCGCGCTTTCCCCATCGAGGCGATTGCATTGGCAGTAACACGCAGCTGTCGCGTTTCTGAAGCCTTTTTCCCGAGAGGAGCCGGCAGATCGATGCCCAATCCATTCATGCCGGATTCAAGCACGATATCAGGGTAACCACCGCCCTGTGATCCTGCCTTTTGCGCGATGGAAAGGGTATAGGGCATGCTTCCTGACAATCTTCGCATCATTTTCCCCATACTGCCGCCAGGATAATTTCTGCGCAACCCGTCAGCCGTCAGGGTGCCACTCGCATTGACCTGAGAACGGCCATCTTTGGTGCCGCCCGTGATACTGACATTCCCGCCAAGGAATTGGGCATTGACCCCATTCAGTTCAAACCCCTTGTCAGAAAAGTGCACCTTGCCACGCACAGCAGTCAGCACGGGAAGATCAGGAAAGAGATGGATTTCATTGTCTGCAAACTGGACCGTTCCCTGTACTTTGGAATTCGCCATGTTGGAAAGCGGCATCTGCATTTTCAACAGCAGGCTGGTTTTGCCCATGGTTTTTGACTCTTCCGTCAGGCCGCCAATGACGTCATTGACGGGGGAAGCATTCACAAAACGGATAAAGTCCTGCAACTCGCCATTGGCGTTACCGGTAATATTCAGTGAGGCATCCTCTGCCAGCATATCCGGAATAACGACATTCACGTTTGAGAGCATGGCACCACTTAATATGGCGTTATCCGCATGAATGACAATCTCCCCTCCCTTGATGGTCAGCCAGCCATTGATCTTATCTATCGGCTGCCACATCAGCTTCCCTTCACGGGTGAGCATGGTCGGCGCATGATTCAGCCGCACATTGCTGACATCCATCCGGACACTGAATTCACTGCCCGGTGCTTTTGCCGCACCGGCAAACGGAAATTCAGCAAGATCGCCCTTGAGGTGAACCGTAATATTACTGGCAGTACCTTCCTCAAATGCCTTGGTCAGCCAGGTGCGCAACACCTCTTTTGTCTGCAACGGGACATAATTTCTCACGTTAGTCATATCAATGCTTTTCACCGTCGCCGTCATATCAATCTTGCCGGGCGCGCTTTTTTCATCTTCCCCTGTTGGTTTGACATGCCGGCCAAAAAGCGAAACCGAAATCCCGTCCAGTGAAAAATCCATTTTTTCAATCACAAAAATAAACTCGTCCCGGGTGGCAAACGACCAGTTTGCCAGGAGTTTCAGTGCATCAAAATTCCAGCTGGATTTCGGAAAATAAGATGGCATGTTCAGTGTTGCCGCATCCGAATCCAGTTCCAGCGAGCCGCCATACTCATTGGCCGAGATCCCCCCGGTGAGATTTTTGAATCCCGGAATAGCCGGGATGGCGGCCTGCGCCGGTGTCTTTGCAGTTGCTGCGCGGGCAGAACGGGCTGCCACCGCATTCATGGAGAGATTCTTGAATTTTCCGTTCAACTGATACGAAACCAGGTCAGGATATTGTCCCTCCCACCGAATAGTGAAATGATTGAGTTCACCTGAGGGCGAAAAATCATTCAGCATCTTTCGCTGCTCGGCAGACAGCGGAAGATATTTCGTCATCTGGATCAGTGTTCCCAGATCCAGTTCATCCGTTGTGATTTCCGTGCTTGCCGGTTTGCCGTCGGTGGCTGGCATATGCCTTTCCGAAAAGTCGAGACTTTCCATTCGGATGCCGTCAGCCGTTTCCAGAAAAATGTCGCTGAGCGCAACCGTATGCGGACGATCCCCCAAAGAAAGATTATCACTGACAGCGCTGGCATCAAACAGTTCCTTGGCCGAGAGTCGCCCGGAAATATGAACCAGGTCCAGCACCGGCAAATGCGGTTCAAACTGGAATATCACATCCTTCAGATCGATATCCACTGTCAGGTCAGCAATCCTGGCATGATCAAATGTCATCCAGGCATTAACCGCCCCGGCCCCCCTCTTCAAGCCATAGGGAAAATCAACATAGGGTTTCCAGGGGTCCAGTTCTGCCGCAGGCAACGCCACATACAGATTACCTTTCCATGCAGACGTATCCGATATGCGCTCGGCAAACATCGGATGGACAAAATCCGCCCTGATATCAATTTCACCGGACTGTGTAATACTGGAATGCGCAATAAAACGCATGCGGTGCTGCCGCCCGTCATTAACGAGAATAAAATTCAGGTCCTTCAGCGCCAGTTCCGGCGCATCCCGCATTTCATCAAGCCAGCGAATCGTCCCGTCACGGATGGTAATCTTGTCCTGCACCAGGACCCAGTCCATGCCGCCGCCCTTTTTCCGGGTACTCGTGTCAGCAGGCAATCCGGCAACAAAGAGATTCCCCGACTTATCGCGGCGGATATCGAGTTCAGGCCGGTTGATCTCAAGCTGGGCCAGGCGAAGGTCAAAAACGAAAAAGGACCACCAGGAAATTTCGGCCGTTACCTGGGGCAATTGCAATGCCGGATTGCCTTCCGGATCATGAATCACCAGCTCGTTGAGTTTCAAAAGCGGGTGGAAACCATACCATGACGCATCAATGCGGGAAATGGTGACCTGGCGGCCAAATCCGTCACTGAGCATTTTCTCTACATTGGGCTTGTACTGGCTGATCTGTGGCAGAACAATATAACGGACAGAAAGAAAAATCGCGCAAAAAACCAGATAGCCGGCGAACCCGATTCTGAGGGCAATCCGGGCAAGGCGCATCAACCGGGAATCCGGGTTTCCCCTGATGTTGCGCAGCTGCGCTTTCCCCTTTTGCCAGGCATTCAGGAGTTTTTGCATTCGGGGTGATTCTGTCAGCATGAATAAAAAGTCTGTGGTTAAGCGTAAAATTAGGGCCAAACAGGTTATTTTCCTGCATGATGCAGGGGGATACATTTTCCTCTGTTTTTGCTGAAACCTTTATTTTTCCGGTTCAACAATATGATTCCATCCCTGTTACCCTCAGAAGCCGCTTCGAGATTTTACATGCACTGGGTGAATGCCGACCAGCCTGTACGGCAAAAACAGGTCGAATTGCTTTCACAGCATAACCTTTCCACGCTCGATTTCACGGCATTGTTACAAAATGAAACCTCATCAGGCTTTACGCTGGCCCGCGCCATGCGACGCTTGAGAAACCTTGTTATTGCCAGCCTGATATATCGCGATCTTGGCGGGAAAGCCGACCTTGATGAAGTCGTCAGCACCATGACCGCTTTTGCAGAATTTGCCATTCGCACGCAGACAAGGGCATTAACAGAAGAAATGATAGCGGCACACGGCACGCCAATGAGTGCCACCTCTGACGAAGAACAGGAACTGATTGTGCTGGGAATGGGCAAGCTGGGCGGAGGAGAGCTGAACGTTTCTTCTGATGTGGATCTCATCTTTGTTTATCCTGAAAACGGAGACACCCACCCGTCAGAACCCGGGCAAAGACCGCTTTCCAACCAGGAATTTTTTACCCGTCTGGGGAAACGGCTGATCAATGCACTTTCTGAAATCAGTGAGGATGGTTTTGTTTTTCGTGTGGATATGGCATTGCGTCCAAATGGGACCTCCGGCCCGCTTGTCAGCAGCATTAACGCCGTTGAACAATACCTGATTGTCCAGGGACGGGAATGGGAACGCTATGCCTGGATCAAGGCTCGTCCTCTTACCGGACGTAAAAAAGACATTGCCGCCCTGGAAAGCATCGTACTGCCTTTCGTCTACCGGCGTTATCTGGATTATGGCGTGATTGATGCCATCCGCACCATGCACCACCAGATTCGCGCCGAAGTGCTTCGCCAGGAAAAAATGCACCCGGAACGCAACAATAATGTCAAACTCGGGCGGGGCGGCATTCGTGAAATCGAATTTCTGACGCAGATGTTCCAGCTGATTCGTGGTGGACGGGATGTTTCCCTGCGTAATCGCTCTACCCGGGAAATTCTGCATATCCTGGTTGGTAAACGACAGATAGGGCAGGATATTTCAGACCAGCTTTTAGATTCCTACACCTTCCTGCGCAACCTGGAACACCGCCTGCAATATCTGGATGATGCGCAAACCCATGTGCTTCCCGCCAACCTGGACGACAAAACGCTTGTTGCCAACATGATGGGTTACACCCGTTCGGAAAATCTCCTGCAGGAGCTGCAGAAACATCGCGCATTTGTTGCCGCACAATTTGATGAGATTTTCAGCGACAAGTCAGCTGTTGCGCCGGAAGCATCCCAAACCGTGCTGTACCAGCCCATCCTGATCAACCAGGAAGAAAACGAGCAACTTGCCGCCATCGAAGCCAAGCTCGGGCCGCTGGGCTTCACAGAAACCCGGCCTGCCGCGCAGCGCATCCTGGCACTCTGGAAGGCAAACCGTATCCAGTCACTGTCCGACAACAGCCGCAACCGCCTGATGTCACTCATTAACCTGGTTCTCCCCCAGATCGCAAACACTTGTGCCAATCCCCTGCTGTCACTTTCCCGGCTGCTGGATTTTTTTGAATCCATTGCCCGTCGTTCAGCCTATCTTTCGCTGCTGACGGAATACCCGGCAACGCTGGGGCGACTGATTCGCATGATGGATGCCAGTGACTGGGCCGCCCAATACCTGACGCGGCATCCGATTCTCCTGGACGAACTGCTGGATGTGAGAACCCTGCTTGCGCCACCGGACTGGCCAGGCTTTACGGCAGAACTTGATAACCAGTTGGCCATCGAACGTGGCGATACGGAACGCCAGATGGATTTTTTGCGGGACATGCATCATGCCCAGCTTTTCCGGCTGCTGGCACAGGATCTGGAAGGTGTGCTGACAGTAGAACATCTGGCTGACCACCTTTCCAAATTGGCAGACATCATCATTGAGGCAACCATCCGGGAAGCCTGGCTTGCCATGCCCAACCCTCACACCGATACCCCCCGTTTTGCCGTCATCGCCTACGGGAAACTGGGCGGCAAGGAACTCGGCTATGCGTCCGATCTTGACCTGATCTTTCTTTATGAAGACGATCATGCCGACGCCCCCATGTTGTACGCCAGGCTGGCACAGCGCTTCATCACCTGGATGACAAGTCCCACATCGGCCGGCCGGCTTTTTGATGTGGATATTGCCCTGCGCCCGGATGGCGCCAGTGGCCTGATGGTATCGAGCCTCGCTTCTTTTGAAAAATACCAGAAAGCCTCCGCCTGGACATGGGAACACCAGGCATTGACGCGGGCCCGTTTTTGCGCAGGCGATGAAAGCATCGGCGAACGGTTTGAGGCCATCCGCAATGACATTTTAAGACAGCCGCGTGATGCGGCATCCGTGCAGCATGATGTCTTTTCCATCCGGCAGAAAATGCATGATGCCCACCCGAACCGATCCGCGCTTTTTGACCTCAAGCATGATACCGGCGGCATGATCGACATTGAATTTGCTGTCCAGTATCTGGTATTGATGCACGCAAAAACCTGGCCGGAATTAACCGGCAATATTGGCAACATCGCCCTTTTGGTACTGTGTGAAAAAATCGGGCTGATTCCGGCAGGGCTGGGACAGGCTGTTGCGGATATTTATCGCAATTTCCGCCGGCGCCAGCACCAGATCAGGATGCAGGGAGCAGAGTTCTCGCGCGTTGCCCCTGAAATGGTCGAAGAGGAAATTGCGAAAGTCAGGGAATTATGGGATACCGTTTTTTCGGTAAAGGGGTAAAAACTCAAACGGGTTTTCCATAGGCATGATCCGCTTCATTGCGCGCATCCCGCGCAAGCAGCCGGGCAAGCATTTCTCTCGGTGAAATTCCGTCAAAAAGCACCCCGGCGACCGCATTGGCAATCGGCATTTCCACCTGATGTTCTTTTGCCAGCGTTCTGACTGCCTGCGCACAGCGCACCCCCTCAGCAACATGCCCCAGCTCAGCCACAATGACATCCAGTGACATCCCTTTTGCCAGGGCAAGCCCGACCTGGCGATTACGGGATAAATCGCCGGTGCATGTCAGAATCAGGTCTCCCATTCCGGTCAATCCCATAAAGGTTTCCTGTCTCCCCCCCAGCGCTATTCCCAGCCGGGTGATTTCAGCCAGTCCGCGCGTCATCAGCGCTGCCCGCGCATTGGTTCCCAATCCCATACCATCCGACAGGCCGGTCGCAATCGCCAGGATATTCTTGATTGCGCCCCCCACTTCAACACCGGTCACATCATCGCTGGAATATATCCGCATATTGCCAAAATTAGCCGTCTCGATCACTTGCTGTTGCAGCAGAGATGAATCCGATGCGATGGTCAGCGCACAGGGGAGCCCTGCCGCCACTTCCTGCGCAAACGACGGACCGGACAGCACGCCCCGGCTGACGCTGTCTGGAATAATCTCGAAGACAACCTGATGCGGCAGGCGTCCTGTATTTTCTTCAAAGCCCTTGCATAACCAGACGAGATTGGGAATCGAAAAACGTTTCAGGTTTTCCGTGACCGGACGCAATCCCGCAACAGACGTTGCAACAAAAAGCAACGAATTTTTATCCTGAATATGATCCAGTGCCGCTTCAAAAACCGCAGTAAGCCGAAGTTGCTCAGGTAATTTGAATCCGGGGAGCGCGGCTTTGTTTTCACGGGATTTTTCTGCCGCATGAATAATGTCAGCATTTCTGTCCCACACCATAACCGGATGGCGCTCAGCGAGCGCAATCGACAATGCAGTACCCCAGGCACCGGCACCAAGAACCGTAATATTCATGTGTTGTCACCCTCGAAAACGGGGCAAAAGAAACGATTACACACCCCAGACATCACTGACCCGGACAAACCCCGCCTGTCCATCCTGATGCGATATATGTATCCAGCCAGCCTGCACTGGCTTGACCACCTCCAGAATGACATTTTTTTTCGCCTGAAAAACAACCGGTGACGCGGTATCCGGTGATTCATGTATCCGCGCCAGATCCGTTTTTACCGCAATATACCGCTTTTGCCCCAGTGCCTTTGACTCAACCCATGCCATGTCCCCGGAAACATCACGTATCTTGGTCCAGCTTTCGTAAGTCAGCAACACTTCGAGCGGCATATGCGCAGGCGCAATAAAAAGCCTGATGCCATTATAGCTTGGCGCGTCGTACAAAACAGCAGGCTCATCACCAATCGCACCAAAATCAAAGGCATGCACACTGCCTGCTGAAAACATCAGTAACAAGCCCAGTGCAAGCCCTGATCTTATCAAACGCGTCATTACTGCACTGGCGTTTCGCTGCCATTGGCGGCAACCTGCTGCGTTGCCTGTTCCTGCTGGACACGTTCACGGAAATAGGCTTCAAAATTGATTTCAACCAGGTGAACCGGCGGGAAACCAGAACGGAGCACAATATCAGCCACATTGGCGCGCAGGTACGGATAGACAATGCTTGCGCAGGTAATGTAAAGCACCTGATCAAGCGTCTCTTTTGGCAGGTTGCGCACCTCAAAGATACCAGCCTGTTTGGCTTCAATCAGGTAAGCCGTTTTGTCACCGACCTTTGCTGTCAGGGTAACCGTGACGGTTGTTTCATACGTCGTTTCTGCCAGTGCGTCCACGCCGACATTGACCGTGATCTGCAGATCCGGCATTTTCTGCTCGAGAAAGATAGCCGGTGAATTGGGCTGTTCAAGTGAAAGATCTTTCAGGTAAATCGTCTGGAGCTGGAATATGGGTTGGGACGTTTCAGCAGTGGTTTCAGAAGACATATCAGTGGCTCCGGTTGGTTATAAAT
>JAAZED010000230.1 GCA_012512465.1 Oxalobacter sp.
GTTTCCATATTGACCTCATAAATAGTAAATTTATTGACAGCATAGCCGAACCATATCGAGTAGTCAATACCAAAGCTATGTTTTATTTTGGATGGCATTGCTATATGAAATTAACGAAGTCAGTGTTTATGCGGGTTTTGGGGCGGTTGCTATCGTGAATTTCACGAATCATGCTCAATGGAATCCAATTGAAAAATTGACCTAGATCAAGAAAATCAAAAATACATACTAACGCTATATATTTTTTATGGCTAAGGTATTGACATTGCAATATAGCTTGGCTATGATTGATCTCACCTTAACCAAAAACGATGAGGACAAACATGAAAACAATCACTATCACCCTGCCGCTGGAAACGCTGGAGGCGATCATTAATGACGCTAAAGGCATGGTAGAACTCTATTCAGACAAACGCGAAAAAAGCAAGCGCATGCAAGGCGACACTGATTGCTGGGTGCAGTATTACACAAACCGAATGATTGAAAGCGCGTCGCTTTATTCCACGCTGAAAAAGGCAAAGGAGCGCGCGTCATGAGCCTGCCCTGCTACAACACCATTGCCCTGAACCGGCACCTTGCCAAGCTGGATGAGGAAATGGCTTACGAGGAAGAGCGCCAGGATATAGCCGTAGAAATCGCCGAGCGCACCTATTCGACACTGACAGGCCCTGAAACGGAATCATCCCTCGATCTGATGGGGGATATCGCCGGGTATTTGGACTATGACTTCGCAGACCTGCACCGCTTCTATGTGGCAGTCCTGCAAAGCGACATCGGCGGAATGTACGCCGCCATATTACAACTGAAACCGCTGCTTCACAAAGCCATCAACGCTCATGCCGAATCTGAATCCGAGCGTGAAATGGAGCGACAGGAACATCTGACAAGGAGAGCCGTATGAGGATCATTAAATACGCATTCGCAACCGTGCTCGGCTTGCTGTTTCTTGTAGCGTGTTATGGGATTGCGCAGAAAAACGATGATAGATGGGAGGCCAATATAAAGGAACATGCGGCACGTACCGCCCGGCACTATTGGCTGAAAGATGCGGGACGGGAGCATGAGGAAATGCGGCAGCTTGCGATGGATGTGCAGTTTGCGGAATTGAGCGAGAGAGCGAAAAAGCTGAAAGGAAAGAAATGAGAACAAGTGAAACAATAACCAAGATAGCGCCTGCGCTTCTGGCGGCGCAAAAGCAGATTACCTTTGCTGCGAAGGATGCCAAGAATCCACATTTCAAGAATACCTACGCCTCCCTGCCATCGGTTATTGATGCGATTAAAGGGGCGCTGAACGAAAACGGCATCGTCTTTATACAGACTGCCAGCCCATCAGAGAAAGGCTGTCTGGCACTCTCTACGCGCCTGCTGCATGAATCTGGCGAGTGGATTGAGGATACCGCAACCGTGCCGCTTCCTAAGTCCGATCCACAAGGATATGGCAGTGCTGCGACTTACGCCCGCCGATATTGCCTGGCCGCTGTCATGGGCTTGTACCAGGACGACGACGATGGAAACGCCGGATCAGGCGTTAGCAGTAAGGCAGCGGACTTCCGCGATGATCTGGCAGACACCTATACCGCCTTGCGCGAAGCCGACACGGCGGAAGATTTGCAGCGGATTTTCGCGGATGCGTGGAAAACCCCGCAGATTACGAAAACGCAGCAACAGGAATTGAAAAAAGTCTACGAACAACATAAAAAGAGGTTTACAGCATGAACAATATAACCATCGCCGGTAATATCGGCAAAGACCCCGAAACACGCTATCTTCCGCAGGGCGACGCGGTGCTGTCATTCAGTATTGCTGATAACCAGGGGAAAGACAAGCCCGCGATTTGGTGGAACTGCGCCCTGTTCGGTAAACGTGCAGAATCGCTGGCACCGTACCTGACAAAGGGAACGCCCGTCACTGTAACCGGCACCGTAACGCAGCGGGAGTACACCGACAGGGACGGCAACAAGCGCGTCTCAATGGACGTGCGCGTGAACGATATCACCCTGCAAGGCGGCAGGCAGGAAGCAAGGACAGGAGGCAGGAACGCCTACGACGATGCGAGAAGCGGTCGCAGTGTGCCTTCTGGCCGCTCTCCAAATCTGTCTGACATGGACGATGACATTCCTTTTTGACTGGAGATTTGAATGAAACTTTATATCGACATTGAAACCGTACCGGCACAGAGCGAGGAAACCCGCCTTGCAATCATGGATGGCGTCAAGCCCCCGGCACAGTACAAAAAAGAAGAAAGCA
>JAAZED010000231.1 GCA_012512465.1 Oxalobacter sp.
ACTAGCTATTGGCTCCACGATCATTTCGCGCGAAAATGTGAAGGCATTAAGGAAAAATGTGCTTGCCAAATGTTATGGCGGCGACATTACACGTAAACGTAAACTGCTGGAAAAACAGAAAGCGGGTAAGAAACGCATGAAACAGGTTGGATCGGTAGAGGTACCTCAGGAGGCATTTCTCGCAATATTACAAGTGGACGATAAATGAGTTTGCAGACCATCCTGAGTAATTTTGCACTAATCCTTTTTGTTTTAATGATCGGCACAGGAATCATCTGGTTCCTGGATGTCTTTCACCTCTCAAAGAAACGCCGTCAGGCGGCAGACCTTGCCTTGGCTGCATGGGATGCCCGACAGGAAAAGCTGCGCGCTGAAGGCATTCAGCCCGATGAAAACGGCCGCGAGGCACTGAAGGAAAAACTCCTCAAGCAGCCCATATGGATCGAGTATTCCGGCAGCTTTTTTCCGGTCATTGCCGTTGTCTTCTTTTTGCGCTCCTTCATGTATGAGCCATTCAAGATCCCGTCGAGTTCCATGCTGCCCACGCTGGAAATTGGTGACCTGATCCTGGTAAACAAATACACCTATGGCATCCGCCTTCCGATCATCAATAAAAAAGCGATCAGCATCAATGACCCGCAGCGCGGGGACATGGTGGTCTTCAAGTACCCCAGAGACCCTTCCCTTGACTATATCAAGCGCGTCATTGGTGTGGGGGGAGACAAGGTGGTGTACCGCAACAAACAGCTGACGGTTAACGGAGAAATTGCCCAATACCAGCCGATGCCGGATTACCTTGATACAGAGCGGCTCAGCTACTCCAGGCAGTTTGTGGAAAAAATCGGCCCAATGGAACACCGCATACTGAACGATGACAATGCCCCTTCCTATGTTCCCAATCCGAACCCCTTCCTGCACCGGAGCATGTGCTCGTACAACACAGACGGGTTTGCCTGTACCGTTCCCCAGGGATACTACTTCATGATGGGCGACAACCGGGATAACAGCCTGGACAGCCGTTACTGGGGATTTGTACCGGATGACTACATTGTCGGCAAGGCATTTTTTGTCTGGATGAATCTGGGCAATGTGAAGCGGATCGGATCGGTGAACTGAAAGCAGGGACAGAATGATCATGTTGCTTGATATCAGGATGAGATAGGCGGTCATGGAAAAACTGGAATTGCTGCAAAAGCGGATCGGCCATGTTTTCAGGGACGAGACGCTCTTAAAAACGGCGCTGACACATCGCAGCTACAGCAGTCAGCATAATGAGCGCCTGGAGTTTTTAGGCGACTCTATCCTGAACTGCGTGATTGCCATCCTGCTGTACGAAAGATATGTCGATCTCGATGAAGGCAACCTCTCACGTCTGCGCTCCAATCTGGTCAGGCAGCAGGCACTCTTTGATGTGGCCCAGAATATCGAAGTCTCTGCTTTTCTGAGACTCGGAGAAGGCGAACTGAAAGCAGGTGGTTTTAACCGCCCCTCCATTCTGGCAGATACCATGGAAGCGCTTTTTGGTGCGGTTTTTCTGGACGCCGGATTTGATACCGTGCAGCAGGTCATCCTGACGCTTTTCCTCCCGCTTCTGGACACGATTGATCTCAAGACCTTTGGCAAGGATGCCAAGACCCAGTTGCAGGAATATCTGCAGGGTCGACGGATGGCGCTGCCGGAATACCATGTGGTTGCGACCCATGGTGCTGCGCATAATCAGGAGTTTGATGTGGAATGCGTCATTCCCAGGCTGGATATCCACGTGTTCGGTTCCGGAAGCAGCCGCCGGGCAGGAGAACAGGAAGCCGCCAAACAGGCGCTGGAATTGATAAAATTGATGCAGGATGGGGAAACTGTACCGGTATCCAAAAACAAAAAACGGGAGGCGCAGATGAAACTTGCCGGTATTGCTGCCATACAGGAAAATGAAGCAGCTGATTAAGAATCGACCCCTATGCGAAAGTGAGGCCGACAGATGACAGACAAAACAGGTTCAGATTTTCGTTGTGGCTATGTTGCGATAGTCGGGCGGCCCAATGTCGGAAAATCCACACTGATGAACGAGCTGATCGGCGCCAAGGTCAGTATCACGTCACGCAAGGCGCAGACGACACGGCACCGGATCATGGGGATTCAGACGGATGACGATGCCCAGTACATCTATATCGACACACCGGGCTTCCAGACGCGCCATAACAATGCCTTGAACAAAAACCTCAACAAGACGGTCAGCAATACCCTGCAGTCTGCGGATGTGATTTTGTTCCTGATAGAGGCGGGCACTTTTGGCCCGGCAGATGAGCAGGTATTGAACCTGATTCCCGACGATGTACCGGCCATTCTGGTTATCAACAAAACCGACCGGGTCAAGGACAAGACGAGCCTTTTTTCCTTTGCCCAAAACGTGACCAGCAGGCACAAATTTGCCGCTGTCCTGCCGGTTTCAGCCCGCAAGCGTTTCCAGTTGGGACAACTGGAAGAAGAAATACGGAATCACCTGCCGGAAAGCGAACCGATATTTGAAGCCGATGATGTCACCGATCGCAGTGAACGTTTTATGGCCGCGGAAATTGTCCGGGAAAAAATATTCCGCTTTTGTGGCGACGAATTACCCTACACCAGTACCGTCGTGATTGAGCAGTTTGAAAAGAAGGACAGGCTTCGCCGGGTGTTTGCCGCCGTCTTAGTCGAGCGCACTGCCCATAAGGCCATGATGATTGGCCACAAGGGCGAACGCTTAAAGGAGATGTCATCCGAGGCCAGGCAGGACATGGAAAAAATGTTTGGCGTACCGGTCTATCTGGAAATCTGGGTCAAGGTAAAATCCGGCTGGGCGGATAATGAAGCCGGCTTGCGGGCTTACGGTTACGAATGAGCCGGCCGGCACTTACCCGCGAAGGAAACCCCGCCGTCTCTCTCCCGTCGGCCGATAACATGACAGATACCCCCACCGATTTACCCCGTCAGCCCGCCGTTCGAAAGCGGGCATCACCTGAGTTGCGTATTCAGGAGCAGCCGGGATTTGTTCTCCACAGCTATATGTACAAGGAGAGCAGCCTGATTGTGGATGTTTTTTCACGAGATCACGGGCGGGTGGCGCTGGTTGCAAAAGGTGCAAAAAGACCCCAGTCCCGCCTGCGTGGCGTCCTGCAGACATTCCAGCCGCTTTCACTTAACTGGAGCGGCCGTTCTGAATTGCGCAACCTGATATCTGCGGAATGGGTGGGCGGCATGGTGCCGCTGGAAAGCTCGGTTCTGCTTTACGGTTTTTATCTGAATGAACTGCTGTTGAAACTGACCGCAAGGGAAGATCCGCATCCGGGTCTTTTTGACCATTACGTGACGACACTGACACGGCTGGGCAATACCGAGTCCGCACAGATTGTACTGCGACAGTTTGAGCTGGCGATCCTGAAGGAAACCGGTGTTGCCGCCGATCTTTCTGTCAGTGTCCAAGATGGAAAAAAGGTGGACCCGGAAGAAATCTACGTGGTGGACCCGGAAGGAGGGCCAAGACCTGCGCGGATGAGTGATATTGCGCCGCGGGTTTCCGGCAAAACCCTGCTGGACATGACAAACGAGGATTATTCTGACCCCATGACGCAAAACCAAAGCAAGCTGTTGATGCGTGCCCTGTTGGCACATCACCTGAATGGCGCGCAGATACAGACCCGGCAGATACTGATTGACCTGATGCAGCTATAAAGACACAAAAATGACAGATTCCAAAAATACGACAGATCCTCTCATTGAGCTGGGCGTCAATATTGACCATGTAGCCACCCTGCGCAATGCCAGGGGAACCGTGTATCCCGATCCCGTTCGTGCGGCGTTGCTGGCAGAAGAAGCTGGCGCTGATGGCATTACCCTTCATCTGAGAGAAGATCGCCGCCATATCAGGGATACGGATGTCAGAGCCATCCGCCCCTTACTGAAAACCCGCATGAATCTTGAATCGGCCATCACCACGGAAATGATAGATTTCTCCTGCGAAGTCAAACCACAGGATGTCTGCCTGGTGCCCGAGCGGCGTGAAGAACTGACAACCGAGGGCGGCCTGGATGTCGTGCGGTATTTTGACCTGGTCAAAAAAGCGGTGCACCAGTTGCAGGCAGAAGGCATCCGCGTCAGCCTTTTCATTGATCCGGAAAAGGAGCAGATCCTGGCAGCAAAAGAAGCCGGTGCGCCCGTCATTGAGCTTCATACCGGCACCTACGCCGAAGCAGAAGCTGAAAAAGATATCCGGCACGAACTGGAGCGGATCAGAGCCGGTGTGGCAGAAGGCGTGCGTGCAGGGCTCAAGGTGAATGCCGGGCATGGCCTGCACTATACC
>JAAZED010000232.1 GCA_012512465.1 Oxalobacter sp.
GATCGGCTCTATGAGCGCGTATTGCTCGTCTGTCAGGCTGTATAAAGGGTTCATGCCGATAACTATATCTGCTTTTCTACCTCTTGACAATTATTTGTTAGCAAAGCCTAGTTAAAAAAAACATAAACCGCCTATTCTTACATTCGTACTAACAGTACTCCGATATTCATTCCGTGAACAAAGCAACCTCTGATGAGATTTACGCATTGCTCCCCCAGACGCAATGCAAAAAATGCGGCCACGGCTGCTGCCGTGACTATGCCGAAGCCATCGCAGACGGAGCACCGATCAACTGCTGTCCGACAGGTGGTGCAAAAGGCATTCGCCGCCTTTCCCGCCTCACAGGAAAACCCTATATACCGCTTGATACCCGATATGGCGAAGAACGACCGCGGGATATCGCGGTTATTGATGAATCACTCTGCATCGGATGCCGCCTGTGTATTAATGCGTGCCCGGTCGATGCCATTATCGGTACCAACGGCTTTACCCATACGGTGCTTTCCCTGAAATGCACCGGTTGCGATCTCTGCACACCAGTATGCCCTGTTGACTGCATCATCATGACAAACACCAGTGGAGAAAAAACCGGATGGGATGCATGGTCCACTGCACAGGCGAAACGCGCCCGCGTCAATCATGAGCGCCGCCAACAAAGACTGAAACACGAAGCAGAAATCGAACGCATCCGCCTGGAAGCACTGGCCAAAACCGGCTCTGCCGGAAGAAAAAAGAAAAATGCGGTGCTTGCCGCCGTGGAAAAGGCACGGAAAAAAGCATCAGGGCAAACCTGATTCACGGTTTTCAACTGTCTTGCACAGCGTTCCTGCAGCGCTATGGTGTCTGTGTTATGCTGAAAAATCACAATCAACCCATTGAGCCACACCACTGGCACAAAAACCGGCGTGATGGCTTTTATTTAGCGTATCCAGACCATGAACCGCAGGAAAGTCCGCAAGATCATGCAGCGTTTTCAGGCCAACATGCCGGAACCGGAATCCGAACTGGTTTATGCATCCCCTTATGAACTGCTGGTTGCCGTCATGCTTTCAGCTCAGGCAACAGACATTTCGGTGAACAAGGCAACGCAGAATCTCTTTCCGGTTGCGAGTACGCCACAAGCCATCATCGCGCTTGGCGTTGAAGGGCTCAAGCCTTATCTCAAAACCATCAACCTGTATCCCACCAAATCAAGAAATCTGGTGAAAATGTCAGAGATACTGCTGGAACAATATGAAGGCGAAGTCCCGCAGACACGGGAAGCATTGCAGACCCTGCCGGGCGTCGGACGCAAAACGGCCAATGTGGTGTTGAATGCGGCTTTTGGTCAGCCTGTCATGGCTGTTGACACGCATATTTTCCGGGTATCCAACCGTACCGGTATCGCCCCCGGGAAAAACGTCACCGAAGTGGAAGAAAAACTGGTTCAGATCATTCCCGAAGCGTTTTTACTTGACGCCCATCACTGGCTCCTGCTTCATGGTCGATATACCTGTATGGCAAGAACACCAAAATGCGGAAACTGCCTGATCAGTGATCTGTGCGAGTATTCTGAAAAAACCGCTGCATAATCGCCTGCCGCGTTATCAGCCTCTGCGGCGGCGCTGTCCCGGCTGGGCCCGATTACCGCTTCTTTGTCCCGCACCGGAATAACGATTGTCTGCACCGGCATAACCAAAAGTCGTCTGCAGGGGATCAGGCTGGCGGCTGCGCTGCGGCTTACCCTGTCCCTTGCTGTTTTTGCC
>JAAZED010000233.1 GCA_012512465.1 Oxalobacter sp.
AGTCAAAGCCTATGTCGGCCTGGGCATGCTCTACCGGAATGGCCAGGGGGTTAAAAAAGATCTGGCCAAGGCGGCTGCGTGGACCTTAAAAGCCGCCGAAAAAGGGGATATGCGTTCACAATTCAACCTGGGGCTGGCTTATGAAGAAGGGCGGGGCGTCAGGAAAGATGAGATAACTGCGGCAACCTGGTATCAGAAAGCGGCGGACCAGGGACATGCAAGTGCACAGAATAACCTGGCTGCCATGTACCGGTTTGGCCGGGGAGTGCCTAAAAACCAGAAGCAGGCTCTCCAGCTTTATGAACAGTCTGCCGGACAGGGGAATGCCATGGCGCAGCTTAATATCGGGGCCATGTACGCCCAGGGAGAAGGCGTCGAGCAGGATGATATGACGGCGGTCAAGTGGTATCGCAAGGCGGCAGATCAAGGCCTGGCTGAGGCGCAGTACAACATGGGATTGCGGTACTCAAGAGGAAAAAGTGTCTGGCCAGATATTGAACAGGCGGTCGTGTGCTTCCGAAAATCAGCCGAGCAGGGATATGCGCCAGCCCAGCTGCTTCTGGCCGAAGCGTATGAGCTGGGCACCGGTATCGGGCAGAACAAGGCTGAAGCCATCAGGTGGTACAAAAAAGCCGCTGAGCAGGGAAATCCGGATGCCATTGCCAAGCTGAAGCTGTTGTCAAACCAGTAGTTCCTGTTGACAGAAAAAAAGCACAATTTTCGCAGCAGCAAACAAAAGGGAGCGTTATTCACGCTCCCTTTTTCAGTCAAAGCCAGTAATCCGGCTATTTTTTCGTATCCACCTGTACCAGTGGCTCATCTGCAACCGGTAGTGGCATCCTGCGGCGGCGGGCAGGGCGGGGCGCTTCTTCCTCCACGGCCACCTGTGCTGCCCTTTCCTGTGCCTGGCGCAGTTTTTCCGGGTCAGTTGCAGCCATGGTCAGCCCGGCAGAAGCCAGCACATCACTGAAATCCTCCGTCACCTCCGCCTCAACCACCGGATGGCGTTCCGCTTCAGTAAGGGGTTTGACCTCAACGCCGGCTTCTTCCATCGGCTCGGCAAGGACAACCGTCTCAGGCTCGACAACCGGCTCATCCACCACGATGACTTCCGGCTCGGCCGGTGTTTCATCAATGACCGCTTCTTCTACCCGGATCGTTTCCTCAATCACCACTTCCCCGGCAGGAGTCTCTTCTGTTACCTCCGTATCCAAGACAGGGGCCGTGAGGAAGTCTGAAACCTCCAGTGCCACGGTTTCGGGCGATGCATCGGCTGTCCTGGCTTCTGCAGCAACCACTGGCACTTCTTCAGCGACAGGAAGCGGCACCCCTGCCGGATTGTCCGCAGGAAGGGCGTCCAGATCCACGACAGCCTCATCATTCGGATCATAAAAAGCCACTGGCGTCACACGCGGATTCTCGGCGGGTATTTCCTTGACAACTGCCTCAACGGTTTCAACCGGCCTGAAAGCCACATCTTCGACCCTGGCATCGCGAGTTGCCACTTCGGAGACATCCCTTCCTGCCAGATCATTCTGGCTGAGGGTATCCGCCATGAGGCCATCAACCAGTTCATCGATTTCACGGGCTTCGCCTGATACGATTTCCGCGACTTCCGCACTGTCCGCAATACTGTCACGATCACGGCGGTTGCGGTTGCGTCCGCCACGGCGACGGCGGCGGCGCGGCTCGTCCTCACCCGAAGCGGTATCAGCCGTTTTCGCGTCAGCCGGTCCCGATGCGTCAATGATTCCGGTATCACGAGGCTCTTTCACGACTTCGTTGTTGGCATCCAGCAGTTCCATTTCTTCTGTAACAGCGGCTTTTTCCTTCTGCTCACCCTTGCCGCCACCTGAACGGCGGTTGCGCTTTCTTTCCCCTGTGCCGCCTTCTTTCGGCTGCCGGGGTTGCTTTGGCGCCTTTGGCATGGTCATTTCGTCATTGACCACGTCCATGGTGTTTTCTATGGCTGTTTCTGGCGCCTGATCTTCGCGATTGCGGTCACGTCCCCGGCGATTACGGTTGCGGTTACGGTTGCGGTCACGGTCGCCATTATTGCGTTTGGCGCGGGTATCACCGGAAGGTTTCGGTGGCGGAGCCACTTCTTCCTCGGCTTTTTCAATACCAAAAAAGGCCAGTATCTTGTCCCAGACACCACCCGAAGCCGGTGCGGCTACAGGCGCGGCAGCGGCTGGTGCCGGCGGCGGGGCCGGTGGCGGCGCATCCGGTGAAATGGTTTTCACCAGGGCTTCCTGACGCGGCTTGGGCGCTTCTTTCTGTGTCTTGTTGAAGCTCATGTCCACATCAGTTGACTCTTCAGCCAGTTCAAAGCTCAGGTGATTGTCATCAAGATGCGGATCGTCATGTTTTAAGCGTTCCAGCTTGTAGCGGGGCGTTTCCAGGTATTTGTTCGGGATGACCGTTATCGCAACACGGTGGCGCGCCTCAATCTTGATGACTTCGCCGCGTTTTTCATTCAAAAGGAAAGCGGCAACATCCACCGGCAACTGGATATGAATGGCTGCCGAACTTTCCTTCATGGATTCTTCTTCAATGATGCGCAGCACCTGCAGAGAAAAAGAATCCACATCACGGATATGGCCGGTACCATTGCATCGCGGGCAGGTGATATGGCTGCCTTCTGAAAGGGCCGGGCGCAGGCGCTGGCGTGAAAGCTCAATCAGGCCAAAGCGGGAAATCTTGTCCATCTGCACCCGTGCGCGGTCGTGGCGCAGGGCATCTTTCAGGCGGTTTTCGATCTCACGCTTGTTTTTCGAGACTTCCATGTCGATGAAGTCAATCACGATCAGGCCACCAAGGTCACGCAGGCGAAGCTGGCGGGCGGCTTCTTCTGCGGCTTCACAGTTGGTGTTGAATGCCGTTGTCTCAATGTCGCCGCCACGGGTTGAGCGCGCGGAGTTGACGTCAATCGATACCAGTGCCTCGGTATGGTCGATCACAATCGAGCCGCCGGATGGCAGCGGAACCACGCGGGAATAGGCGGTTTCAATCTGGTGCTCGATCTGGAAACGCGAAAAGAGCGGAATATCGTCACGATAGCGCTTGACCCGGTTTACCATATCCGGCATGACGTGGCTCATGAACTGGCGGGCCTGCTCATAAATCTCGTCCGTATCAATCAGGATCTCGCCAATATCCGGCTGGAAGTAGTCGCGGATCGCGCGGATCACCAGCGAAGATTCGTGGTAGATCAGAAAAGCGCCCGGCGCCGAGCTGCCGGCGCCATCAATGGCACGCCAGAGCTGGAGCAGGTAATTCAGGTCCCATTGCAGCTCTTCCACGCTTCTGCCGATACCGGCAGTGCGGGCAATGACAGACATGCCCGGCGGCAGGTCAAGCTTATCAATGTTTTCACGCAGTTCCTGGCGTTCTTCGCCTTCAACCCGGCGGGAGACACCACCGCCACGCGGATTGTTCGGCATCAGGACAAGGTAGCGGCCAGCCAGTGAGACAAAGGTGGTCAGTGCAGCGCCCTTATTGCCGCGCTCTTCCTTTTCCACCTGGACCATGATCTCCTGGCCTTCGGAAAGGGCATCCTTGATGGAAGCGTTACGGACATCAACGCCTTCCTTGAAAAGGCCTCTGACCACTTCCTTGAAAGGCAGAAAACCATGCCGGTCTTCACCGTAATTGACAAAACACGCTTCAAGCGATGGCTCGATGCGTGTAATGACGGCTTTATAGATATTGGATTTGTGCTGTTCTTTTCCTGCTGTTTCAATATCAATATCGAGGAGCTTTTGCCCGTCGACAATCGCCACACGCAGTTCTTCCTGCTGTGTTGCGTTAAACAACATACGTTTCATAATAAATACACTCCGGGGCCCCAGGGGCCATCTTTACACCGCGTCACACTGTAGGACCTGTTAAAACGATGATGCCTGTTACAAAGCGCTTACGCCGCAAATAGCGGTGTTGCCTCGCAAAACCTGAATTTGACGTAGGTTGCTACGCCTGCATCCAGATTTCCCTCGGCGCCTTGCTCTTTGCAGCATAAGCTGCTTTTCACAGACGCCCTCATCGTATTAACCGGCCCTAGGGGAGCGGTCATTCATTGGGGTGTACGCCAGGATGGAAAGAGGAAAAGAAAAAATGCCCGGGCGGATGGTGGAAAGGCGCAAGCGCCCGTTTCCTCACCGGACAGGAGAGGGCCTGATAATCAGTAATATCGGCAATAATGCCTGCAATATACATTTTAGTGTGTTTTCAAAAAAACAGCCTGATCGGGCAGAACAGGTTGTTTACCATTAAAAAAACAGCAGTCTTATCAAACTCGCAGCCGGCAAGCAATTTTATATACGGTTTTTGCTATCCATGCTTGCCGCTTTATATTCTTCAAATTTCCTACGCAAAATCCTGCTTTTTTCTGCCTGATCCGGTTGCAGCATCAGGGCGCAACGTTGACCGGCTAAAAAAGTGCGTACACAGCTCATCCATTCAATTTGCCTTTTGGCGAGGCCAATGGATATGCCCCCTGTGTAGAATGCTAAAATCTGCAGCGTACACAAAAAAAACAGTTGTGCAGAAAAAAGTGCACGAACCGTTCCGGGATTATATATTCAAATGAGCCAAACTAACAGGGGTAGGGTGGGCCAAAGTGCCAAAAAACAGCAGGAAACGCCTGTTGGATCAAATCCGGCGCAGGTTCGGCTTGTCACCATCACCGAAAACGAAGACGGGCAGCGCATCGACAACTACCTCTTCAAACACTGCAAGGGAGTGCCCAAAAGCCATGTCTACCGCATCCTGCGCTCGGGCGAGGTCCGGGTCAACAAGGGCAGGATCGACCAGACCTACCGGCTTAAAGCTGGCGACATCATCCGTATCCCCCCTGTCCGGATGGCCGAGCGGGAGGAAAAAGCTATTCCCCCGGCCCGCTTTGAAACCCTCTTTGAAGATGAGCACCTGCTTATCATCAACAAGCCGGCCGGTGTGGCGGTGCATGGCGGCTCCGGTGTGGATTTCGGCGTCATTGAGCAGCTTCGCGCTTCCCGGCCCGAACTGAAATACCTCGAACTCGTCCACCGCCTGGACCGGGAAACCTCAGGTATCCTGATGCTGGCAAAAAAGCGTCCGGCCCTGCGGCGTATGCACGAACAGATGCGCGAAGGCAGTATCGACAAGCGCTACCAGACCCTGGTGCAGGGCAACTGGGCCAACCAGCGCCAGCATGTGAAACTGCCGCTTTTCAAATACCTCACGCCCGATGGTGAAAGACGGGTACGCGTCCAGCCCGGCGGCATTGAATCCCACACCATATTCAATGTCATGGAAAAATACGATGACTTCACCCTGCTTGAGGCTGAACTCAAAACAGGGCGAACCCACCAGATAAGGGTGCATCTGGCTGCCAGCGGCCATGTCATTGCCGGGGACGACAAATACGGCGATTTTGACCTGAACCGCCAGCTCCAGAAAGCGGGCGATACCGGTGCGGCCTTAAAGCGCATGTTCCTGCACGCTTACCGACTCACTTTCATCCACCCCCATTCCGGAGAAGAGATGACCGTCACGGCACCATTGCCTCCCGAATGCGCCCGCTACCTGGAAAGCCTCAACACCCCGACCGGCGAAAAGGCTACAATGTCGCCTTGATTCCCTAACCAAAAGAGGATGAGGGATGGTATATCCCTCTTCACCACATGGCAAAAAACCACTTCGACCTTATCGTTTTTGACTGGGACGGCACGCTCATGGACAGCACGGCCGCCATCGTCAAAAGTATCCAGGCAGCCGCCGATGCGTTAAAACTGCCTGTGCCGGATAAAGAAACGGCCGCCCATGTTATCGGGCTTGGCCTTTATGAGGCGATGGAAGCGGTTATGCCCGGCGCAGACCCGGCGATTTATCCGCAGATGGCAGACCAGTACCGGCGCCTCTACCTCCAGTTCAGCCAGGAAATCACGCTGTTTGACGGCGTTATCGAGATGCTTGAAGACCTGGCTTCAAACGACTACCTGCTGGCTGTTGCTACTGGCAAAAGCCGCCGGGGGCTGGACCGTGTTCTTGCCGAGACCGGCACCGGGCGTTTTTTCCAGGCCACCCGTACCGCCGACCAGACCCATTCCAAGCCGCATCCCGCCATGCTCCAGGAAATCACCGAAGAACTCGGAGAAGACATGGCCCGCACCGTCATGGTCGGTGATACCACCCACGATCTGCTGATGGCCGCCAATGCCGGGGCAGCAGGCATTGCGGTCCAGTATGGTGCCCACCCCCTTGATGAACTCAAACGCTTAAAGCCGCTGTATACTGCAGAATCCGTGATCAGCCTGCATGACTGGCTCAAGAAAAATGCCTGACAAGGCCCGAAAGAGAGCTTATGGAAAACACCACCAACGACACCACAACACCAGCCACATCATCTCCCCAGCCGGAGGCTGTTTCCGAAAAAAGCATTGCCTGGGAAAGAGAAATGATCGAGAAAATGCTGACGGCCGGCCTCAAGGAACAGCGGGCCAAACGCCGTTGGAGTATCTTTTTCAAATTTGTCGGCATTGCCATTGTCCTCATTATCTTTGGCATGGCAAAGACATTCGATCTTTCCAGCAGCGAAACCGTGCCGATGGAGTCCCATGCCGCGCTGATCAAGATCAATGGCGTCATCCAGTCTGAAGGAAAGGCTTCTGCCGAAAATATCATCAAGGCATTGCAGAAAGCATTCGGTGAAAAAAAGACCGTTGGCATTATCCTGCGCATCAACAGTCCGGGTGGAAGTCCTGTGCAGGCGGGCCGTATCTATGATGAAATCCAGCGTTTGAAGCAACAGTACCCGGACAAGCCCGTGCATGTTGTGGTGGAAGAAATGTGCGCATCCGGCGGCTATTACATTGCTGCCGCTGCCAATAACATCTATGTGGACAAGGCCAGCCTGGTCGGCTCAATCGGTGTGCTGGTCAATGGCTTCGGCTTTACCGGCCTCATGGACAAGGTTGGCATTGAACGTCGCCTCATGACATCCGGCAAGAACAAGGCATTCATGGACCCGTTTTCCCCGCAGAATCCGCAGCAGAAACAGTATGTCCAGGAATTGATTGATGAGATACACGAGCAGTTCATTGCGGTGGTCAAAACCGGCCGGGGTGACCGCCTGAAAGAAAATGGCAATATATTCAGCGGCCTGGTCTGGACTGGCACCAAGGCCATTGAGCTGGGGCTGGCTGACGAATTGGGTAATGTGGACAGTGTTGCCAGGGATGTCCTGAAAACCCAGACAATCGTGGACTATACCGAAGAAGAAAAACTCTCTGACCGTGTGCTCAAGAAGCTGGGGGCTTCAATGGGAGAGGGCGCTGCCAGATACAGCTCGCAGGAACTCCTGCCGTCGCTGAAATAGGCGTTGGCGAATCAGGAAAACAGGACAAAACGGCCTTGAAAGAGGCCGTTTTGTTTTTTGATGTATAGCTTTAAAATTATTATGCAACATGATGATATAAAAAATATTTTGAAGTGGTTGTGAAGAAGATTTTTCCGGTTCTTGTTGGTATCCTTATCAAGGCCAGCCAGCCTGATGTCTCAATGGATGAAGTCTGGAAAAAGCTGGAAAACATAGCGAAACATGGGGAAGAGAAAGGAAAAGTGGTGGTGAATGGCTGGACATACCGCATGACGCTCGATGGTGACAAAAATTTCACCTTTTCCGCAACAGCACCCAAACGCCGCAAATAAAGCATAAAACGCAGGGGAAGAAGGGAAAATCGCGTTATCCAACAACAATCGGCTTGATACCGAACATATTGATGATTTCGATGACGCCGTTGATGGCAAACTGCACTGCCATGCAGATCAGCAGAAAACCCATCACACGCGAGATGGCATCAATGCCGCTGTTGCCGAAAAGCCGCATGATCCAGTTTGAGCTGCGAAGGCATCCCCAGATGATCAGCGAGACAATGATCGAAATCGGGATGGGGACCAGTAGATAAACCCAGGTCGATACCCCGCCATCCGCCATGACAGCAGAAGTGGAGGTGATGATCATCGCCATTGTGCCGGGACCGGCGGTACTTGGCATTGCCAGTGGCACAAAGGCAATATCGGATTTCTTGTGCAGATTGATCTCAGCTGATTTCAGCTCTGCTTCGGTTGATTCATGAGGACTCTGATCCGGAAAAAGCATCTTAAAGCCGATCACCGACACAATCAGGCCACCTGCGATACGCAGGCCTGGAATCGAAATACCAAACAGCGACATGACAATCTGCCCGGCATAAAACGTTACCAGCATGATAATGCAGACATAAATGGATGCCTTTAACGACTGCTCATTGCGTTCATCCGGCGTCATGTGGCCGGAGAGTCCCAAAAGGAGGGCAACCGTTGTGAGCGGATTGGCCAGTGGCAGAATTACTGTCACGCCAAGCAGCGTCAGCTTGAGCAAGTCGAATAAATCCAGCAGTATTTTCATCGATCAGGAGCAGGACAACTATCTGCTAATAAGCTTAACATACATCAGGCTGAGGTTTGCACCTCGCTGTTAAGCGGGTATAACGAGAAAGATCAAATCCGGCAGGAGGGCACAGCCCGGTATAAATGGAATACAATGCAGCCATTGTGTTTTCAAAAACTACTGATACAAGCCACACTATGTCATGCCAGCAGCCCAACCCGATTGAAAATTCCCCGCGCATCAGGCGATGGGGGGCGCAACTTGAAAAGCACAGCGCCTACCTGACAGTCAAATCACTTCTTTTTACCACCGTACTTTTCATTCTTTCAGGCTACGCGCTTGCCTCCTGGCTACTCGGGCAGCAGAATGCAGGATTAAGCCAGGCGGTTCCCGTTATCCACATGGGCAATGCCGCCCTCATCTTTGTTTCCCTGTATTTCCTGGTTGTGAATTTTCTTTTCAGAGGCCGTCCGCAGGAAATCCGCCTTATCCAGCGTTTTATCTGGTACCTGGCCATTCTTTTCATTGTGATGGCCACAGGATTGTGCTCTCTTCTGATGACGCGCTAAAAAACACCGGATCGTTGCTGGAGGCCGCATCGAATCGGAAAAGCGGGATTCCATGAACCAATCCGCCGGCAGATTAGCGATTCACGATTTTTTCTGTAGCGATATTGCCGATCTGGAAAGTTTTTCACCGGCATCGCCCGAAGCCATTTTTTCCAGCTTGATATGACTATAGAAGCAGCCGGAAGCAATGCCGCAGACATCTACAGCGTGAGGGGGGTCATGTCTGAACCGCCGGTTTTTTAAAGAACGTATTACCTGTTCCTGAACGGCATGAAAAATTTCTTCATCGGGCACAGTTTTTCCAGGTTGGCAATGGGCTGGGGTGCAGCGTATTCATCGATCGATTTTTCCAGTTTCCGGTAGCAGGAAGCGTGCATGGCATCCTTGTCCTGCCCATAGCGGCCATCGGCAAAGATGGCGGTCAATACCTGCAGACACTGTCTGCTGCCCTGTGCGGCGCCAGAGCGAAGTGACACAACAACCCCACCGATATCCTTTTCCCGCGCATAGGTATCAGCCAGCGGCAGTCCCGCATCACCATTGCCCATCTCTATTGCAC
>JAAZED010000234.1 GCA_012512465.1 Oxalobacter sp.
ATGGAAGGTCAGTCTGACCGGATCCGGTGCTATTTCTCTTGCTTCAGAACTCAATGTGCCTTTTGTCCAGGAAGTCATTGCGTCTGGACTCAGTATCCGTCAACGGATTCCCGATGCGGATGTTGTCATTGAACTCGGCGGGGAAGATGCCAAACTCACCTACGTTACCGGTGGTCTTGACCAGCGCATGAATGAAACCTGTGCAGGAGGAACTGGTGCCTTTATTGACCAGATGGCTTCTTTTGTGCAGACCGATGCGGCTGGTCTGGACAAGCTCGCATTGCGGCATCGCACCATTTACCCGATTGCATCCCGTTGCGGTGTCTTTGCAAAGACGGATGTTCTGCCATTGTTAAATGAAGGGTGTTCCCGTGAGGATATTGCCGCCTCGATCATGCAGGCGGTTGTCAATCAGACAATCAGTGGTCTTGCTAGGGGACGGCCTATCCGGGGCAAGGTGGTTTTCCTGGGGGGGCCACTGGCTTTTCTGGAATCGCTTCGTCGGTGTTTTGTTGCAACGTTAAAGCTGGAGAAATCGGAAGCCATCTTTCCCGAGTATGCGGAATACTTTGTCGCGCTGGGTGCAGCGCTTCATGCCGGGCGGCATGAAGCGCCTGCTGTCAGCCTGGATGACTTGATTGGCCGGCTGGAAAATATCCCGGAGATAGAAGATACCAAAGCCCTTTTTCCGCTTTTCCGCACTGAAGAAGAACGCATCGATTTTCACACGCGGCATGCGGCAGAGCATGTTGAAAGGCGTAATCTGGAAGCGTGCACGGGCGATGCCTGGCTGGGTTTCGACTGCGGCTCAACCACTATCAAGGCAGCATTGATCGATGAAGCCGGCAATTTGCTGTATTCATCCTACTCCCCCAACAAAGGGGATCCCCTGTCCGCTGCGATAGATATCCTTCGGGAAATCCATGCGCGCAAGCAACCGGACCTGCATATTCGTGCAACATCCGTTACCGGATACGGGAGCCAACTGCTGGCGGCAGGGTTAAATGCCGATATTGATGAGGTTGAGACAGTCGCCCACTTTACTGCCGCCCGTTTTTTCGAACCCAGGGTCAGTTTTATCCTGGATATTGGCGGACAGGATATCAAGTGCATGCGTATCAGCGATGGCGCTATTTCCAGTATCCAGCTCAATGAAGCCTGTTCTGCCGGCTGTGGTTCTTTCATCGAAAATTTTGCCGGCTCCTTGCAGATGCCGCTTCCCCGGTTTGTCGAAGCAGCCATGAATGCAAAATCACCGGTTGATCTTGGCACACGCTGTACCGTATTCATGAACTCAAAGGTCAAGCAGGCACAGAAGGATCGTGCGGAAGTCGGTGACATTGCCGCAGGCCTTTCTTACTCTGTTATCAGGAATGCCTGCTTCAAGGTGATGAAAATCACCAATGTCGATGATCTGGGCAAGTATGTGGTTGTCCAGGGCGGTGCTTTTGCCAATGACGCGCTCTTGAGGGCGCTGGAACTGGAGCTCGGCTGTACGGTCTTGCGTCCGGATATTTCCGGCCTGATGGGCGCTTATGGCGCGGCACTGATTGCTAAAGATCGCGGTCCGGCAGCCGGCGGGTCACGTCTTCTGGATGGTGAGGCGATTGAAAACTTTTCCGTCAGGAAGATGACATCCCGCTGCCGGCAGTGTGCCAACAGCTGTCTGCTGACGATCAACACATTTTCTGATTCGACCCGTTTTGTCTCGGGCAATCGCTGTGACCGTGGTGCCGGTGCGGCAAAGCAGACGGCGCCGAATCTGTATGCTTTCAAATATGAGCGTCTTTTCAACAGTTACGCGCCGCTTGAGGCAAAAGAGGCAAAAAGGGGAACGATCGGTATTCCGAGAGCGCTGAATATTTTTGAAAACTACCCGCTGTGGTTTACGATTTTCACCCGCCTGGGCTTCCGTGTCGAATTGTCTTCCCCTTCCTCAAAGGAACTTTATTTTCAGGGGTATGAAACCATTCCCTCGCAGACAGTCTGCTATCCGGCCAAGCTGGCGCACGGGCACGTGATTGATCTGGTCAACCGTAAGGTGGACCAGATCTTTTTCCCCTGTCTGCCAAATGAGCAGAAAGAATTCGTGACGCAGGCGGGTAATTACAACTGCCCCGTTGTCATTGGCTATCCGGAACTGCTTGCCAAAAACATCACGGATTTGCAGGAAAACAATATTCCGATCATTCATCAGTTTTTGCCGATGGATCGCAGGATACTGGCGAGGCGGCTGCGTGATATTGCGCCCTTTTCAGATATTCCCCCAAGGGAAATCGAAGCCGCCGTCAAGGCCGGTTTTGACGAAATGGCGTGTTTTCGCAAAGACATGCAGCGTGCGGGTGAAGAGGTGCTGGCAGAGCTGGAAGCCACCGGGCGGTTTGGTATTGTGCTGGCAGGGCATCCCTACCATGTGGACCCCGAAATCCACAATGGCATTGCCGATCTGATTACCTCATTTGGCATGGCTGTCATGACGGAAGATGCGGTTGCCCATCTGATGCCTGATCCGGGGCCATTACGTGTGGTTGACCAGTGGACCTATCATTCGCGCCTGTACCGGGCAGGCGCTTATGCGGCAGACCTGAAAAATATTGCTGTTCTTCAACTGGTTTCTTTTGGCTGTGGTATTGATGCGATTACCGCTGACCAGCTTGAAGAAATTATCCGACGAAAAGGCGGCCTTTATGCGCAGATCAAGATTGATGAAGGCGTCAATCTGGGGCCGGCACGTATCCGTATCCGTTCCCTTTTGGCGACATTGCGTGAGCGTGCGACACGGGAGCCGCAAGTTTATCCGCTGATCGAGCACAGGCCGTTTCCGAGATTCACGCGTGAAATGCAGAATACGCATACCATCCTGATTCCACAAATGTCCCCTGTTCATTTCCAGTTTCTGGAAACGGTGTTTGCTTCTGAAGGATACAAGGCCGTGCAACTGCCGACAGTCGACAGGGAGGCGATTGACCTGGGGCTGCGATATGTGAATAACGATGCCTGTTATCCGGCGATTGTCGTGGTTGGCCAGTTGTTGCAGGCTATCTTAAAAGGCGGCTATGACAAAAACCGTATAGCGCTGATGATTTCCCAGACAGGCGGGGGCTGTCGGGCGACCAATTACATCGCATTTTTAAGAAAAGCGTTGCAGGATGCTTCGCTGGATCATATACCGATTATCTCCTTTAACATGGGCAGCCTGGCAGATACCCAGGGCATCCGTTTTTCCGGCAAGCTGTTAAAGCGGATCATCATGGCGATACAGTATGGTGATGCCCTGATGCGGGTGCTTTGCCGCGTCACCCCGTATGAGGCAGAGCCGGGCAGTGCTGAACGGCTGGCAGCGGAATGGGCAGAAAAAGGAAAGAAAAGCATTGCCTCAGGAAGCATCCTGCTTTTTGACCTGAATATGCTGCGCATGATCCGTGCGTTTGACCGCCTGCCGTTAAAAACAGAAGAACGCCGTCCACGGGTCGGCCTTGTAGGTGAAATCCTGCTCAAATATCATCCGGACGCGAATAACAATGCCGTTTCTGTCGTGGAGCAGGAAGGGGGGGAGGCGGTTGTTCCGGATATGATGGACTTTGCCCTGTACTCTTTTTATAACCATATATTCAATTACCGGCATCTTGCTGGCTCCTGGCGGGATTATGTCAGGGGGTTGTCCAATATGTTCAGCCTGGAACTGATACGATGGTCGGCGCGCTTTGGCTTCAAGCGAAGCAGGCGCTTTTCTCCGCCTGAACGTTTCAGCGAGATCCGGAAAAAAGCGGAAAACCTGGTTTCTCATGGACACCAGACGGGTGAGGGGTGGCTGTTGACGGCAGAGATGGTGAAGCTCATCGAAAACGGCGTATCCAATATTCTCTG
>JAAZED010000235.1 GCA_012512465.1 Oxalobacter sp.
CCTATTTTCATATGGACTACAGCGAAACCAATTACCAGAAAATCAAGGCCATTTGCGACCAGCGCCACGCCGGATTCCTGTCCATGAAAGCCGCAGGCAGGAAAACACCGAAAAAAACCTGATCTTTTCTGTCTTGCAATAAAAAAGCCGCCCCTGGCTTCAGAGTAAAAACACAACGCACGCTTCCCCCTTGCCGCCTTTCGAAAACGAAGCACCTGCCGGTATCGAAAAAACAGGCGTTATTGTTGTATCATTCATAAAATCCAACGGAAGATACAGGGAAAACGCATGCAAGCAAGCCAGATTTCATCCATCCGACTCACACAGATCCTGTCCCTTCTTATCCTGATTGCCGCTTTTGTCCTTTCAGGATCATCGCGCGCAGATGACGCCAGCGCCGCGGCAACAGATCATGTCACGGTAGAGCAGGACGACACCGCGCCCGCTGTCCGGCCGGAAAACCCGGTCAATGCGGAAGATGAAATTACCCTTGCCATCAGTCAGTACCAGCGCGGTGAATATGCCAAAGCCGCCGATGTATTCTTAAAGCCGGAGGCACAGCAGACCCCCGCCGTCAATTACTACCTTGGCAACCTGTATGCACTGGGACGGGGGCTTCCGCAGGACGATAAAAAAGCGCATGACCACTACGTCAGTGCAGCCCGTTCAGGCCATATCCCTGCCATGCACAGCCTTGGCATCGTCTATGCCAGAGGGCTGGGAGTCAAGAAAAGCTATCTTATCGCCGCAGAATGGTACCTTGAGGCAGTTAAACAGGATTATGCCCCTGCCATGCACAACCTCGGCAATCTCTACGCCGTCGGACTGGGTGTCAGGCAGGACTATGAAAAAGCCCGCGAGCTGTATGAGGCCGCAGCCGCTTCAGGCGATACCGGCTCCATGTGCAACCTGGGCAACCTGTACCGCTATGGCTATGGTGTCCCCATGAATTTTTCCACCGCAAAAAAGTGGTATGAAAAAGGCGCCGAGAAAAACGATGAGTGCTGCCTCTTAAACCTGGCCTGGTTTTATTTCCGCGGCTGGGGCACCCCGCAGGACCTGAAAAAAGCATCCGAACTCGACAAGACCGGCGCATTACAGGGCAGCCCGGTAGCCGCTTTTAACCTTGCCCGCATGTACCACTACGGCATGGGCACCGACGAAGATGCAAAAGCAGCCTGGTACTGGTACAACCAGAGCGCTGCCGGCAACTATGCGCCCGCCATGGAACAGATTGCCGACATCTTTGAACAGGGACTCCTGGGCCAGGAAACCAATGCGGAAAAAGCCGTCGAATGGAAAAAAATGGCAAAAGACGCGGCCAGAGAAGCCGCAAAACAGCATGATCCTTTCTCCGCTGCTGCCTACGGACTTGAAGACAATATGCCAGTGCTCCCCTCAGAAGACAATTCATGAGCAGGGAACTTCCCGTATTCAAATACCATCCAGACCCGCTCAAAACCGGTGCCTTCGCCAGGGACGAAGATGGTGTCACCTGCGACTGCTGTGAAAAAGACACCACCATCTGGTATGGCGAATCTTTTTATGCCATCGACGAAATCGAGGCCCTTTGCCCCGCCTGTATTGCCAGCGGTAAAGCAGCGGAAATGTTTGATGGCGAATTCCAGGATGAGTCAAGCTGTGATGACGTCGATGACGAGGCCAAAGTCGATGAACTCTGCCGCCGCACCCCGGGCTACCGAGGATGGCAGCAGGAATACTAGCTTGCCCATTGCGGGGACTTCTGCGCCTTTATCGGCTATGTCGGCTGGAAAGAAATCGAGGAAATGGGACTCGCCGCTGAAATAGAAAAGGATTGCGAGGAAAACGGCCAACAGGATATCGACCATCTGCGCGAGCATATGGAAAATGACGGCCATCTCCAGGGATACCTCTTTCGCTGCCTGACATGCGGGACACATCGTATTCATACGGATACCGACTGACAATTTGCTTTGCCTGCAGCCGTGTCTGCGATCAGATTAGACTTTGATAGAACGTCATAAAGTGGGTGGTTGACCCACGGCAACGATCTTTTTTCCCGGCAGCAAAAAGAACGCAAAAAGTGCCGAGTGGACTTCCCCTCCACCGCCATGCGGGGGATTCCCGTCTTGATCCCTCTCCTTAGTGCCGTCGCGCTTATCTCGCTCTCTTCTTTTTTGAACAGTACCGCTCCTGCTCCAGTCGTTCGAGACTAATCCGGCTTCGCCGTAACGCACTTGCCTGCTAAGAAGTCTACCGCCACAGTAAGGTATTCTCATAAGCCATTGCTGACGCACTGGGTGATGTGGATGTTCTTGTTATGCCCGAATTGTAGCGTGTGCCAAACGCAGTGCAGCGCACGATGTTCTCTCGGCAAAGGCGGGTGCGGTCTTTTTGCCGGCATCCGGGTTCGTGCGCTTCGCCACAGGCTCAGCACACGCTACGATACCCGCTATACCCGCCTTTTCAAGGGCAGCGTCGCTGCCATGCTGTCTGCGCAGCAGGGGCATCTTTACACCACATGGTGATGTCATTTCTCTTCTATAGTCCGCGATTGCACTGTAGCCGGGGCTGGGAGGAGGAACTGGAGCGGGCAGACGGCGTCTGAGCGTAGCGAGTTCCGGCTGCCGCCGGTCAGCCACCGGCCTGATGAACTCAAATTGAGAACCAATCTGATTGCAGCCAAACAACACAAACGAAGGATAAAAAACAAAACCGCGCCCTACCGTCGCAAATACAGCTACCCCTCATCCTCCTCTTCTCCTTTTTCCTCAGCACCACCCGGCTGCTCGCCAGAATCCGGCGAAACCTTCTCCTCCTGCTTCCGGGTATAAGGCAATACCTGTTCATACCGCTCATAACTGAAAAAAAGCGCTTTCTCATGGTAGCTGTCAGCGCCGGCAAAAGCCGGCAGCAGGGCCGCAACGAAAAAAGCGCCTCCTCTCAGGAAAACTCTCGTTTTACAGGCAAAAAATACCCGGCTAAAACCCGATCTTGATACTCTCTCCCTCAAC
>JAAZED010000236.1 GCA_012512465.1 Oxalobacter sp.
GATTTCAGGAACTGCTTCGGGATAATGGCATCCGTATCGACATTAACGCGATCAAGCGGAACAACCACTCCCTGATGTGTTGTAAATTTTTCCATGATTCCAGAGTCTTTCTGACTGCTTATCGGGCAATCATTTATTGCGCGGCTTTTTCAACCGCTTCGCCACCTTTCTGGATATCCTTGCCAACACCCTGCACGGTATTGCAACCAGCCAGAAAAGCGATAACCGCCATCAGCACAAAAAGCTTTTTCATCCTTATTCTCCTTATCAAGACAAATGACGCACATCGACAAAATGACCGGCAATCCCGGCAGCTGCCGCCATGGCAGGAGATACCAGGTGTGTCCTGCCTCCCGGCCCCTGCCGGCCTTCAAAATTACGGTTTGAGGTTGAGGCGCAACGCTCTCCCGGTGAGAGCCTGTCATCGTTCATGGCAAGGCACATCGAGCAGCCAGGCTCGCGCCATTCAAAGCCCGCCTCAATAAAAATCCTGTCCAGTCCTTCTGCTTCTGCCTGTTTTTTCACCAGCCCCGATCCCGGAACGACCAGTGCCTGCCTGACATTGGCTGCACGTTTTTTACCACGCACCACTTCGGCTGCTTCCCGCAGGTCTTCAATGCGGGAATTGGTACAGGAACCGATAAACACCTTGTCAATCGTGATGTCAGAGATAGGCTGGTTGGGTTCAAGTCCCATGTATTTCAGTGCCTTTGCCATGGCATCGCGCTTGACGGCATCAGACTCTTTTGCCGGATCAGGCACACGATCCACGACGGATGTCACCATCTCGGGAGAGGTGCCCCAGGTTACCTGGGGCTGTATCTGTGTTGCATCGATTTTCACGACCGTATCAAACGTCGCGCCCGGATCCGTATGCAATTCACGCCACCTGGCAACAGCCCGTTCCCAATCCCCACCTTTTGGCGAGTAAGGGCGATCCTTGACATAATTGATGGTCGTGTCATCCACCGCCACCATGCCAACGCGTGCGCCTGCCTCGATGGCCATATTGCAGATAGTCATGCGGCCTTCCATGGAAAGCGAGCGAATGGTTGAGCCGGCAAATTCGATAGCGTATCCCGTACCGCCCGCCGTACCGATCTTTCCAATGATGGCAAGCACGATATCCTTGGCCGTGACACCAGGCTGCAACTCGCCTTCCACTTCAACCAGCATCGCCCGTGACTTTTTCTGAAGCAGGGTCTGGGTCGCCAGCACATGCTCCACCTCGGAAGTGCCGATACCCATGGCCAGGCAGGCAAACGCGCCGTGGGTAGCCGTATGGGAGTCACCGCAGACCACCGTCATGCCGGGCAGTATCGCTCCCTGCTCGGGTCCAATGACGTGCACAATCCCCTGACGCATATCCTGCATATTGAAATAGGTCAGCCCGTATGCCTTTGCATTGGCATCCAGCGTTTCAATCTGGAGCCGGGATGTCGGGTCCTTGATCGGTCCGGCACGGTCAGCTGTGGACACATTGTGATCCGCCACCAGCAGATTGGCGGAATTACGCCAGGGGTTGCGGTGTGCCATCCGGAGGCCTTCAAAAGCCTGGGGGCTGGTCACCTCATGCAAAAGATGGCGATCAATATAGAGAACCACCGTACCGTCTTCTTCGGTACGGACAACATGGGATTCCCAGAGTTTGTCGTAAAGTGTTTTTGGCATGGCGAGAACGGCAGGTAGCTTTGACAAGGAAAATATTATGCCATATTCAGCGATATTATATTTCCTGGAAACCGTTGATTAACGGATTTTTCGAGATGAAGGACACCGCACAACACAGCAATTCGTTCGCAAAGCCCATTAAGTGACGGCTCCCTTATATCTGCTGCCATCGGTAAGACAGTACAGCCGCCCCCAGTGCCAGCAGGGCAAAGCCCGACGCAAACAGGTAAACCGCTTCCGGCCCCAACGCCCCCCAGATCAGTGACAGGAAAAGCCCGCCGAGCGTGCCGCCAATCCCATAAGAGGCACTGATAAAGGCCGCCTGTCCCCGCGCCTGGAGCGGACCGGAAAACCAGCGCTGCATGGTGATGATGGATGCCGAATGATGTGCACCGAAAGTCGCGGCATGAAGCAGCTGGGCTACCAGCAGAATGATCAGTGATTCTGCCCCCACACCGATCAGGAGAAAACGCACAAAGGCGAGAAAGAGGCTCAGCAGCATCACCGGTTTGATGCCGAAACGGCTGAACAGGGGAGACTGGTAAATAAAAAAGAGGATTTCACCCGCCGCACCAAATGCCCACATCAGTCCGATCGTCACGCTACTGTACCCCAGCCGGGCCAGATACAGGGAATAAAAGGCATAAAGCCCGGAATGGGCTGCCAGCATGAAGCAGGCTGAAATCATGAAAGCCATCACCTCCCGCCGCCTGAGAACGGGCCAGATGGATGTCTTTTCCCGGCTCAGGGAAATGGCGGGGTTATCGTGAATCCGCATGCTGACAATAAAAACACAGGCTAAAATCA
>JAAZED010000237.1 GCA_012512465.1 Oxalobacter sp.
CCCTCGTCCGGGTGAAATTTCCCTTGCTCATTGCGGCGTGCTCTTTCTTGATGAGTTGCCGGAATTTGACCGCCGTGTCCTGGAAGTCCTGAGGGAACCGTTGGAATCCGGCCACATCACCATTTCCCGTGCGGCGCGCCAGGCCACGTTTCCGGCACGTTTCCAGATGATCGCCGCCATGAACCCCTGCCCCTGCGGTTATCTTGGCCATGCCTCAGGCAAATGCCGCTGCACACCTGACGCAGTTGCCCGCTACCAGTCTCGGATATCCGGCCCCCTGCTGGATCGTATTGACATCCAGATACCGGTACAGGCACTGGACCAGGAAGAATTGATGAAACCCTCTGCCAGTGAATCATCGGCTGCCATTGCCAGGCGCGTTGCACAGGCATATGCCCTGCAACACCACCGGCAGGGCAAATCCAACAATCTGTTGCTCCCACCGGAAATCGACGCCTACTGCAAGCCGGATGAAAAAGGTGAGCAGTTGTTAAGGCAGGCAATGGTCCGTCTTAACTGGTCGGCCAGAGCCTATCATCGTGTACTGAAAGTCGCCCGCACCATTGCCGATCTGGCAGAGGATGCGCATGTGGGACAGCGGCACATTGCCGAAGCGATACAATACCGGAGAGCACTTCAGGAACCATAACCGGTTTATCCGAACCAATGATGAGAAACAACAGGAGATAGCACATGCTGGTGACATTCAAATCAAAAGCCACAGGGGATCTTTACATGTTTGAAGAGAATGCCCGGCAGATTCTTGATCTTCTGGGCAAAGAAGTTCGCCAGGGCATTATCACGGCAGAACAGACCGGTGATGCCATCAAGGTACTGGAAGCGGAAATCGCCCGCCAGAAGATAGAAGAGGCAAGAGAGAAAGAAGAGCGGGAAAAGGAAGAACGCGAAGCGGAAGAACGGCGCTTTTATGGTGAGGGCAAGGACGAGGAAGATGAAAAAGAGAAGGAACGTCTCAGGGGCAAGCCAGAACCCCAAAAAGTCGAACCTTCCGTCCCATTTTCAGCACGTGCCTATCCCTTCCTGCAAATGCTGAAAGCCGCTCACAAAAAAGAACGCGATATCGTCTGGGGGGTCTAGCACGTGATTTCAGACACCATTCACCGGAAAAAATCAAAAAAAGTTCGAGTTTGGTGTACCCTATAGCGTTTGATATGGCTTTATGTCCCTTAAGGCTTCACGCAACTGAAAATTTATTCCGGCAACACATCCCATTTTTCCATGAAACTTAAAACAGCAGAAAACCCTTCCCGAGACAAGCGCCCCTTATGGCTCAGCTTCATCATGCTTTCGCTGGCAGCCCTGATACTGGCCGGCTGTGCCCGCCCTAATGAAGATAATGTCAAACAAATGCTTTCAACGACCTATCAGTGTAAATGGCTTGAGCTGGGGTCATATGAAAAAGTGGAATCACTGCCAGGAATCTGGAGTTACGTTCTCCGCTATCAATTCAAACTCAGTTTTGTCAATGGTGAGGAAGGCGCCCGACAATTCATGAAGGGCATGGTCAACACCACCCCGGGCGTGACTGACTGGCAAAAGGTTCTTGAAAACCCCAAAGCGCACGCATACATCCGTAATGACTGTTCGTTGCCCGCGCAGAAAATCATGGAGCAAATCGCCATCCATACCTATATCCAGTTGGACGACAAGAAAGTCTCCCAGGTGGAAATTCCCATGACCATTACCATCAATGGCTGGGCCGAAATGACGCCAGGCCGCGGTGGCTGGAACATGGATATGCGGCGGGACAAGGTCGACCCCCAATATGTCCTGACCAGCCCACTCCCCAAAAAAGCGCTAAGCGGTAAATAAACTGCATTTTTCCCGGACTCGCATCAACAGTATCAAACGGCAGGCAATCGTCGTCTGCCGTTTTTTACAGCCTCTCGCTCCGGTCAATTGATACCAGATGCGGTGGCAAATCCAGGTTGCCCAAAATCATGACCTTGAAAAGTTCCCCCATCTCGGTGGGAGACAAGAGCATCTGCACCTTTTTTGCCTGGGGAAGATAATGTACAACTGCTGCTGGAGAAATTTGCAGCAACCGCTCTGTTATGCCATTGGCCAGTAAAAAACCTGCCTGGCTTGCATAGCACAGCAAATCCATCCCGCTTTCCGTGGCAGCGCCTGCTACCGCACTGAAATCCACGTGTGCTGTAATATCCTGCAACCCGACATGCCAAAACGGATCAGCATGAACATGATGCCGGTAATAGGACATGAGGGTACCCTGGCTGCGCTCAGGCAAATAATATTCCCGGGCCGGATAACCATAATCAATCAACAGTGCCGCACCGCCCTCTCCGGCGTTTAACATATCCCCCAAAGAGCGGATAAAGGCACAGGCATAAGGGTGCACCTCTGTCACATAGCCATCGTGCAACCCTTCTGCATCAGGAATCTGCAAGGCAATCTGGGCCAGCAAGGCAGCGTCTGCCGGTTGTGCCTCAAAAACGAAGCCGTCTTTTGAGACACGCACACCCAGCTCATGCCATTTTCCCTCTTTTTTAACTACCCGCTGTACCGGCATGGCATCGAGCACTTCATTTCCCAGGATCACCCCCGTAAATGCTTCCGGCAAACGATCAATCCATCTCACCTGGGGAAAAGGCGCCAGCATTTCCTGTTGTCGTTGCTTCAGGCTGCCGGAAAGATCAAGAATGTCATAGCACTCAGGAATGATATCCTGCTGTGCTAACGCCATCAGAATGTCACAGGCCAGACGACCGCTTCCCGCACCGATTTCCATGATATGGCATGCGGATTGCACAAAAAAAGGCTGTATTGAACGGGCAATGGTCTGCCCGAACAACGCCGATATTTCCGGCGCAGTGACAAAATCACCCTGCCTGCCTACGACCTGTCCACCATGACTGTAATAACCCAGGCCCGGTTCATACAGCGCCATTTCCATATACCGTGCAAACGAAATCCATCCGCCATGTTGCGAAATGACGTCTTCTATTTTTCGCCTTAAAACAGCGGACAAGGCAAGCGCTTCTGGTGACGGAACGGGCAGTTTCATAGCGGCATTGTATTCAAAGAAACGAGAATACGCACCTGCCGTCTCAACCACAGGCGGTTTTTCGGGATAAAAAACAGAAAACGTGCCACTGCCAGGTCAGCCTGACGTACAATATTTGTGACCCGGCCGGTTCAGGATTTTCGCAAAAACGGCCAAAACCCATTTTCAGGACTCCAGAGAAAACCATGCACACCCTTCTCCATCCCCGCCTGACAGACTGCCGCCGTGTTTTTCTCCGCAATTGCGAAATAACCACGCGTATCGGCATTCACGACTACGAAAAACAAGGCCCGCAGCGCCTGATCATTAATGTGGATCTGTTTATCCCATTGGCGATCTCAACCCCCCTTGAAGACGAACTGGCAGAAGTGATTGACTATTCCTTCATCAGGGAAGCCATCGACAGTCTGGTTTCACGCGGCCACATCAATCTGCAGGAAACTTTCTGCGATGAACTTGCCCATCTGTTTTTGGCGCATCCGGATATCCGGGCGGTCCGTGTCACCACGGAAAAGCCCGATGTCTATGACAATGCCGACAGCATCGGGGTTGAAGTTTTTCACATCAAACGGGAAAAAACCTGACCGTTAAGGAAACGCTGATTAAATGATTTTGGGAGATGAAGTGCAAGGCGCACGGAGCGCGGTAACCAAGACATATCTTAAGACAGGCGAAGGTTGCGAACACCGCGTAACGCAGCAATTCGCTCTCAAAGCC
>JAAZED010000238.1 GCA_012512465.1 Oxalobacter sp.
ATTCCGCTTTTTGTTCAGAGGGCTTTTTGTTCGCGTTTCCGGGTTTCTTGGGTTTCATGGCTGTGTGTGATCTCATGGTAAAGACTCCTATCGCATTATTTCTCACACAAAATTTATGACAGGCTCCCCGCTCCTGTTTTACCACTTGAATTTCATACGCCCCCTTACGACGGGACATACCGAACACCACCTCTCCCCTCAAAATTGATAAAAAGCAGCAAACCCGGCCTTATATCCCCCTTTTGCCCTACGCCATGATATGGTATTGTCGTGTTGCTTTCCTGAAATATTTTTCCACTCCATCCGGGAGCACCCATGCCAGCCGAACCCAGTGAGACACTGGAAGATATTATGACCGAACCGTTTACCTGCACCATTTATGGCGCAGATACCGAGTTTGGCCTGTATGATCAGGTATGGGACGATGGCTCCTACATCTTCTACGGTTACCAGACAAAAAACGACCCGCGGATAACCATCGTCGGACAGACCATCTCGCTGCAGGCCGAGATCATCCCCGAAGGAGCGCCCGAGCGGACCAACCCCTTTTTACTTTCCCGGAAAAAAGACCAGAACACCGTCACCTGGTACGAAAATGCCCTCGGCACCCTGTCTGCCGCCTTTGTGTTCCTGCGCGAATTTGAGGAAAAGCGGGGTTTCCTGCTGGACGGCACCTTGAACAGCAAAACCGAAAAATACTACAACCACGAAGACCTCATCAGCCAATTGGATTCCTTTTCCGCTGTCCTGAGAGACAACACGCTCCCCTTTTCCCGGAAAGTCGAGCTGCTGGCCCCGGTGTTGACATCCATCCGGCGCATCCTGCAAATCAACCGCATCCCGGATGAACTCAAATACGAGGAATCCGTCTTTTACCTCAATGTGTTAAAGCTCCAGGAACACGTCCAGTGGCTGATCGAAGAAACCGACAAGACCAACGAAGATATCATCCCCGACTTCAGGCTGATTGCCGAACACCTGGCTGACGTCCTGACAGAAATCAAGGATGATCATGAAAATGTCGCCCGCGGCAGGGAGCCCGTCCCGACCAGTGAGGAAAAAACCGCGCTTCTCGAAATAATGGAAGAAGCGGCCCGGATCATCGACATGAAAAAAGGCAGCAAACAGGCCATGCAGCATATCGGGCGCAAACTTGAGCTTTGCCAGAAAATCTGGTCTTCCCCGACTGTCGACTGGCAAACCCGGCTGGACTATGCCACCCGTGCGATTGATTTCATCTCTGATGCCATCAACGAGATGGAGGCTGCAGCCATCGACAGCAAAAAACGCCATGCAAAAATCCCCGCCCTTTCCCGCTATGCGGAAGAAATCAATACCTGCCTGGCCGAATTCGACAAAACCGGCTATGCCGCCATCACAGGCCCGGTTGCCGAGCGTTTCCTTTCCAGCATCAACGCAACACGAAAAGCTATCGACAACCCGCCCCTGACAAAAGAAGCACTGGGAGCCGCACTCAAAATCAATTCCCTCCTCGTTTCCGTAACAGAAAAAGACGATGAACTTTCCACCTCGCTCCACCTGTACCTGGCCGATAACGACTACACCTACGCCCTGCACTACCTGTATGTGCTCATTCTCAACGGCAAAATCCACGAAATGAAAATCATCGGGCAACAAACCCTTTTCACACCAAACGCGCCCTGATCCCCTGCACTCACCTTCCTGTAGCAAAAAACCGATCACTTCCTTTTGTTTTTTCTCGAAAAAACCGAACATTTTAGTGGTAGAATGCTCTCTCTTTTTAATGGCAATCGCCGTGCATTTATTTTCGTATAAGCGCTTCATGCGGGCGTTTACACGAAAATAAGTTTGACAAGAGTTTTTCAGGGGAAAAGTTTCCGGCTTTTCCCCTTTCATCTATTTTCTCAAGAGGGCAGGAATCGCGGTGGAAAACGCTCCCATCATCGAACTCCGTGGCGTTGCCAAATTTTATGGCGACACAGCCGCTTTGCATAATATCAACCTGGAAATCGCGAACGGCGAATTCCTCACCCTGCTCGGCCCTTCCGGCTGTGGCAAGACCACCATCTTACGCCTGATCTCCGGCCTGGAAAAACCCAGCCAGGGCGAATTGCTGCTTAACGGCACCAATATTGCCGACACCCCGCCGGAAAAAAGGCAGGTCA
>JAAZED010000239.1 GCA_012512465.1 Oxalobacter sp.
ATCCAGTATATTGCGTATGACTATTACCCCAGCGGCGCGGTGAAGGAAATCACGCATGTGATGCGTGCCCAGACAGGCACAGAACTGTTTTTCTACACCTGGAAAATCCAATACAGCGATGATCGGGACAACCCGCAAAAGACAGGGGAAACGGAAAAATCACTGGTGAAACCCAACAACCCGCTCTGGCTGCCTAACATGCTGAAAACCGCCGGATAATCTGCTGTTTTCCAGCAGGGCCTGCACGGCGTCAGGCCAGCCCTTTATTGTTGCGCAACGTATTTCCCAATGCGGAATCCCGGATATTTTTGATGTCGCGTGACGGGGAATTGCCAAACATGCGGTGATACTCGCGGCTGAACTGGGAAAGGCTCTGGTAACCCACCTTGAAAGCAGCTGCCGTGGCATCGATGTTTTCCGTGGCCATGATCCGCCGGGCTTCCATCAGGCGCAGCTGTTTCTGGAACTGCAACGGCGTGGAGATGGTAAACCGCTTGAAATGCTGGTGAAAGGAGGAAACACTCATGCCGGCAATACTGGCCAGGTCGTCCATGCGCAGGGGGTCCTGGAAATTTTCCTTGATGTAAGAGATGACCCGCCCGATCTTGCGGATATTGCTGCTGGGCATGGAAAGCGAGGCAAGCTGTCGGCCCTGTTCGGAGCGCAACAGGCGGTAATGGATTTCCCGGATGTACATGGGCGCTAAAAAAGCCGCTTCCCGCAGCGTATCCAGCAGTGACACCAGCCGCAAAAGCGCATTGGACAGATTACCGTCTGCCTTGTCCAGGTAAACGCCTGTCGTTGTCGTATCTTTGGTGAAATCAATCCTGAGCCGCTCATCCATGAGCAGCTCGGCAATCAGCGGCATGTCGATATCAAGGTGCAGGCAGTACAAGGGCTCCTCTGCCGAGGCTTCGGCAACCATCCCGACAAAGGGCATATTCAGGGCAAAAAGGAGGTACTCGCCCTTCTGGTAGGAGTACACCGCATCCCCGATCATCACGGACTTTCCGCCTTGCACGATCAGGCAAAGAAAAGGATTGTTGAACTCCGGAAGGGAGTGTTCCGGGTTGGAAACTTTCAAAAACCGCAGGCCGGGAATCGCCGTCTGATTGAGGTATTCATCAGAGGTGTGCCTTTTTATGACGTCGGCCAATTGATCCATATTGTTATTTTCTATTGCTATACGCTTGCTTTTGCTCATGATAGGAAAAATCAGGAAGAAACAGGGTAATTATGCACATCCTTGCAGGATCAGGCAAACATTGTAGAAAAAAAAGCATGTAAAAAAGACAACATTGATCGTAAACTGGTAATTGCCCCTAAAAACAAAAGCTATAAGAACAGAAAAAGGAGATATTGTGTCGAGCTTTATCATCCCTCGAACTGTCTTTTACGGTTCCGGCACGATCAAAGAACTGGCAAACCTGAAAGGTAACAAGGCAAGTGTGGTCGTGGGCGCCGGCTCCATCAGGAAAAACGGTGCAATGGACCGCATACTGGGCCATCTTGAAAAAGCGGGCTTTGCCATGCAGGTCATTGAAGTCGCTGGTACCGATCCCACTACCACGATGGTGGCAGAAGGCACACGCCAGATGGCAGAATTTTCGCCTGACCTGATCGTTGCAGCAGGCGGCGGCTCTCCGATTGATGCTGCCAAGGCGATGTGGCTTTTTTATGAGTATCCGTCACACACCTTCCAGGAAGCCGTGGTGCCGTTTACGCTGCCACCGCTGCGCCAGAAAGCCCGCTTTGTCGCCATCCCGACCACCAGCGGCACCGCAACGGAAGTCACTTCCTTTTCCGTGATCACGGATGCCGAGACGCTGGTGAAATACCCTATCGCGGACTACAACCTGACTCCGGATATTGCCATTGTCGACTGTGATCTGGTGGTGAGCATGCCGCCCGAGCTGACCGCCCACACCGGCATGGATGCCTTTACCCATGCAATCGAGGCGTATGTGTCCACCATGGCGACAGACCTGACGGACGCACTGGCGATGAAGGCGATCGAAATAATCAACTCTTACCTGCCGGGTTCTTATGCCGGCAGCAAAAAGGCCCGTGAAAAGATGCATCTTGCCCAGTGCATGGCAGGTATGGCCTTTTCCAATGCCATTTTGGGGATTGTCCACAGCATGTCGCATAAAAGCGGCAAGCTTTTGGATATCCCGCACGGATGTGCCAATGCCATTTTCCTCCCGCATGTCATTGCGTTCAATGCGGAAAAAGCACCCGGCAAGTATGCCGATATTGCCCGGCGTACCGGGCTGCTCGGTACGAATGAAAAAGACCTGGTCAAATCGCTCGTTTTGCGCATCAATGAGTTGAACCGGCGGCTGGGCATTCCGCTGACATTGATGGAATACGGTATCAACGAAGACTTTTTTAACCACAATCTCGATGAAATGGCTGCCGGTGCAGTGGGTGACCCGTGTAGCGGGACCAATCCACGGCCTGTTTCAACAGACGAGATGCGTGAGCTTTTCCGGCTGGCTTTCTACGGTAGTTAGGCGCTGTCCTCATTAAATTGCCGTAAGCGAAAAGCTGATTTTGCTTGTCTGCCAAGGCGACGGGGCAACATTGGACGAAGGCGTATTAGACATACGTCGAGTTCAATTTTGGCTCAACAACGAAGACAGGCGAGAAAAAGCAGTTTTGCAGCAGGCAATTTAATGAGGGCAGCGCCTATATAAAACAAGCAGAGAAAGTACCCCACCAGCCTAAAGACGCCATCCACCAGGATGGCGCCTTTTCCTTTTTCCGGTGCATGTCGGCGGCTCAGCGGCGTTATACCGGGTACTTTACATCAAACGGGATGGGTGGCCCCATGTAACGGAAGCCCTCTCCTGTTTCGATGAGGCGTAGCAGGTTTTGCGGGGCATGTTCGAGTTCATCCTGACTGCAACGGTATTCTCCGATGGTGCCGTACTGTGTCCATGGCGAGAGATTGAACCCTTCTTCAATATCGTTGTACCAGAGTACCAGCGAGCCCGCGAGGCCAACGACCCAGAAACCGCTGCCGGGATATCCATGCTGGCTTCGGCTTCAATGATCACTTCCCACAATTCGGCTTCGGTAAGGGACTCCCAGCTCATAGGACATGATCCAGGTGAATGTCCCCGCCTGTGCAGGAAACATCAGCCATTGGTTTTGGGATTGAATTTTGCCTTGAAATCCCGCCAGCTCATTTCCCGTCCAGGGATAAGGCGGGGAATTTCCGCACAGGGACAGCGGTCCATCACGACCTTGAGTCCGGCTTCCGATGCACGTTTTGCAGCTTCATCATTGATGATGCCCTGCTGCATCCACAATACCCTGGCACCAATGGCAATGGCATCTTCGGCGATGAGGGGGATGTCCCCGGATGGGCGAAAACACTCGACCATATCGACTTTTTCCGGGATATCTTTCAATGAGGGGTAGCATTTTTCACCCAGTACCTCATCATAAAGCGGATTGACCGGAATAATGCGGTAGCCCTCTTCTTTCACGTAGGAAGGCACATAGTTTTTCGGGCCGGCATTGGGCGAACACCCGACGACCGCCACGGTTTTGATGGTCTGGAATATCTCCCGGATACCGACATCATCATCAATAATCATGAATGACTCCTTTTTGAAGGGCAATGGCCCTGTTAACACAAGGATACCATTCGTGAAAAGCTGATAGGTTGCGAAGGGCAAGGCGCAGCGAGAAATCTGGATACCGACGGTGTAAATCACCGTCAAATTCAGATTTTTTGCAGCAACGCCGCCATTTGTGAGATAACGGCTTTGCAACAGGTTTCTTTGTGTTAGCAGGACCCAACTGTCAGTCACCATCAAAAAGGCGGGGGATCTCGATGTGCGGACAGCGGTCCATCACAACCTTGAGCCCGGCATCCGATGCGCGCGCTGCCGCCTCTTCATTGATAACCCCAAGCTGCATCCATAACACTTTTGCACCGATGGCAATGGCATCACTGGCAATACCGGCAACGGCATCCGATGGAATAAAGCAATCGACCATGTCGACTTTTTCCGGAATATCGTGCAGGGACGCATAACACTTCATGCCCATGACTTCCTCGTGTTCGGGGTTCACCGGGATGATATTAAACCCTTTTGTCATGAGGTACATCGGCACCATGTTGCCTGCGCCATGGTGCGGCGTGCATCCGACAGCTGCTATGGTCTGGACACTTTCAAGTATGGCCCTGATACCTTTATCACTGTTTACGATCATCATTTTCCTCGCGTTAAACCGAACCTGGCCGGGTCTGTCAGCAGCCCCTTAATTGTACCGTCACATTGGCATGAAACAGGATCGGAGGTTTTAATCTACCCCAAAAACAGGGCATTTGCGGCATTGTCACGGCTCGTCCTGGCGCATCTCCCTGCTCAGGATGGTGCGAACCGCCGGTACATTGTCCAGCGACCAGTGCCGGACAGCCTCTTTCCACAGGTCGTCCAGGCTGGTGTCATTTCCCTTGAGCGATGGCATCTCCAGAAATTCAAAAACCGCCAGCAGTGCCGGTACCGGGTTTTTGTCATCCAGTGCCCTGGCCCGTGTCTGCTTGGAGAGCTTTTCCCCTGTCGTATTGACGGCAACGGGCAAATGGGCGTACTCGGGAAAGCTCACGCCAAGGCAATGCTGCAGGTAAATCTGGCGCGGTGTGGAGTCAAGGAGATCTGCCCCCCGCACGATTCGGGTAATGCCCTGCTGTGCATCATCGACAACCACAGCCATCTGGTAGGCAAAACAGCCATCGGCCCTTAAAAGCACAAAGTCGCCGACTTCTTTTGAAAGATCCTGCGACAGACTACCTTGCACCAGATCAACAAAACGGATAGTCTGCCCGGATACCCTGATACGCCAGGCACGGGGCGTATCTCCGGGAGGAAGACCGGCAGCGCAGGTGCCGGGATAGATGTGGGCGCCATCATGGGCGATATTCGAGTCACTGATTTCCTTTCGGCTGCAGGCGCAGGGATAGACAAGGTTTTTTCCCCTGAGCGCGTCCAAGGCAGCCTGGTAGCTTTTCGTGCGGTCGCTCTGGCGCATGACGGAGCCATTCCACTGAAAGCCGTATGCTTCCAGGGAAAGCATGATGGCCCTGTCATACTCCGGACGGCAGCGGGGCCTGTCCACGTCTTCCATGCGTACCAGCCATTCGCCATTGGAAGCGCAGGCATCCAGGTAGCTGCCCGCAGCCGCGACCAGTGAGCCAAAATGGAGAGGTCCTGTCGGTGATGGGGCAAAACGTCCCCGGTACATTTCAGTATTCATAGGCGAGACACCATCTCATCAGGGCAATCCGGGAAAGGTAAGCTGAAACCGAGTTTGCCGACAGGATGCGCTTTTGTCAATCGCCAGGTATGGCAGACTGTGCTTTGGTCAAATGTGACCTGCAATAAACCCGGAAGGAGGTAATCCCCCTGCCCTCAATCCGGCTGACCTTCAGGGCCTGCCCGATTGCCCGGAAAACTGACGAAGGCTCTGGCATAATTCAGGTATAATCACCCTCCTTCATCCTGTTCATCCTTGATATGTCCCTTCTCACACTCAAACCGTCGGATTATGCCAGGGTGCTCGAGTCACTTGATGAAAACACCTGGGTTGTCGCCTGTTTCTGTGCCGACTGGTGCGGTTCCTGCCGGGAATACCTGCCCCAGATGGAAACGCTGGCTGATTCGCGGCAGGATGCGCGTTTTTTCTGGGTCGATATCGAAGACCATGCCGATATGATGGGCGATCTGGATATCGACAAATTCCCGACCATCACCATTCAGCGCGGCAATATCGTCGCCTTTTACAGCTGCATCCATCCGGATGCAAAGCTGGCAGAGCGTATCCTGCAAAGCATGATGGACGAGACACCGGAAACACTTGCCCGGCTGGCCCAAAGCAATGATGAGCGGCGGATGTGGCAAAAAGACTGCAATTTCAGGACCATGCTGCAAAGCGGGCTGGATGCAGGCGGCTGAAAGCCAGTGCTTACCTCCTTTTGTCGCCTTGTGACTTCTCTCAATACCCGCTGTTTCAGACAAAATATGATGCTAACGGGTGCTGGGAGGGTAATTGATGTGGTAATTTATGGGGTAAATTTCTCTCAGTAAAAGCCAGACCGCGCAACAGCGGCGCTGGCAGCAGGACATTGGCAAACCTTCTGTTTCTGGTGGAGGCGCGTAATGAAAAAATATGATGTGGTTGTCATCGGGCTCGGGCCTGCCGGTATGGCAGTCACCAGCATGGCAGCGGAAATGGGCCTGAAAGTGCTGGCTGTGGAAAGCCGCAATGTGGGCGGCGACAGCAGCAACACCGGCGGCATCCCTTCCAAGGCGCTGTTGGCCATCTCCGAGAAAAACCCGATGATGGCTGAGCCTTTTGCCCGTATCAATGCGGATATCAACCATATCCGTGAAAACAAGCTCACCTCCCTCATGGAAAAAGCCGATATCCTGGTGGGGCAAGGGCCCGCGGCTTTTGTGAATGATGCCGTCATCCGCGTGGGTGACGAGGAATACACCGGCAAGGATATCTTCATTGCCACGGGTACGCGCCCTTTTATTCCCCCTATCGAGGGGCTGGACAAGGTGGACTACCTCACCAATGAAAACCTCTTCCAGTTGGAGGCGATCCCCCAAAGCCTGACCTTTATCGGCGGCGGCGCCATCGGCTGTGAGATGTCGCAGGCCTTTGCCCGGATGGGGTGCAAATGCACCATCGTGCATGACCGCCCCTGGCTCCTTCCCAACGGGGAGAAAGAGGCGGGAGAACTCCTCCAGCATGGCTGCGAAAAACTCGGGATCGAGGTTTACAACGCACAGATCATCACACGGGTAAGCCGCCGGGAGAATGGCAATATTGTTGTCCATACGCGCGAAGGACTGGAGATCGAATCGGAAAAGCTGCTGGTGGCAGCCGGACGCAGCTATGATTTTTCCTCGCTGCACCTGGAAAACGCCCATGTGGACTACGGCAGGAAAGGCATCACGGTTGACGACTACCTGCGCACCACCAACAAGCATGTCTATGCCATTGGCGACTGCAACGGCTCATACCTGCTTTCACATGCTGCCATGCACCAGGGGATGCTGGCCTTCATGAATACGATGATGATGCCGCCCCTGAAGAAAAAGTACCTGAAGTACCCGGTGCCCTGGACGGTGTTTACCGAGCCGCAGGTTTCCCATGTGGGAAGGACTTCCGCCGAGCTGGATGCGGAGCATGTGGACTACGAAGTCGTTGAGACAAAATACAGCGACTACGATGCGGCTGTTGCCGAAAACAAGACGGAAGGCTATGTGCGGGTTTACTGCTCTTCTGCAGGCCAGATTTATGGCGTGAGTATTGTGGGGGCTAATTCAGGCGAGATGATCAATGAATGGGCACTGGCCATCCAGCACGATATCGGGCTGTATGACTTGATGATGACGATGCACTCTTTCCCCACGATGGGCTATCTTACCCAGCGGATCGGGGAAAACTGGATGATGAAAAAGATGAAGCCTGGCCTGGTGAAGCGGCTGCTCAGGTTTTTATTTTAGGAGAATGGAGCCTGTCATAAATTTTGTGTGAGAAATAATGCGATAGGAGTCTTTACCATGAGATCACACACAGCCATGAAACCCAAGAAACCCGGAAACGCGAACAAAAAGCCCTCTGAACAAAAAGCGGAAT
>JAAZED010000240.1 GCA_012512465.1 Oxalobacter sp.
GATATGCGCAGATCACGCAGCGGGCGCGCCAACCTGTCTGCTACCGGGATAGCAGGAGACTGCCTCGCAGCAGCAGGCGTTGCCACAGGAATAATGGAAATGACTTTCTCTTGCATGTCAGTAATAAGAAAATCCGGCAAAAACCGGAAAAACAGCTTTATCCCCCAAAGATACCATGAACTGCCCGATTCATCTTTTCAGGAAATCAAAAAACATCAAAACCGGCGGATGCTTCCATTGCTGAAACCGGCTACAGCAAACGCTTTCCAGCCGTCAGGACAAAGATTCGGACAAACATTCTGACACACCTTGACAGCGCGGTATAACAGAGAGGTGCACAGCGACGGCCGTGCTTTCCTTATACACCTGTCATACAGAACGCATGACACTTTAGTGGAGCAACCATGTCCAACTTATTTGACGAGAACAGGAAAGACCTCCTGTTCGATGATGCTGATGATTATTCCATCGACAGAACCGATTTCAATACCACCGGTAATACCAATCTTTACCAGCAAAATGCCAGCGAGATGCCGGGTATGGCTACTAGCTTGTATTCAACACCAGAAAAACAGCAAAGCCCCGATTTCAGTTTTGACAGCAGTGGCAATAAGGGATTTCAGGCAGATAACACCCTGTATCCCGTAAAAACCGATTTTTCTGTAGCAGAAAATCCTGTCAGGCCGGTTCAGAAAAAAGCAGAAGATAACAGTTTTCGCTGGAGAGAAAGCTGGCTTGGCAACAACCTGAACAATGCCAATACCGATAATCCGGCCCATAATGCAGCGGTCAAGGCACTGGCCAAAACCGAGCGGGGTGACGATGACCCGCGATGGTTTGAACAGGCTGAACACCTGGACAAAATGCTTTTTGAGCCGGATTACACCCGGCTAAATACAGTCCCTTCCGCAGATAACTGGGGAAACCTGAACCCGGATAACAGCCCGTCATTTCGTGCGGCGTCCTATGGTATGGAAAACCTTGAAAAAGACAACGCCCGGATCAAACGAGTGAGGGAATTGGAAGACTTACTGAAATCAGCCGCCAAACAAGCGCGAAACCGGGATGAAAATGCCACAGGCTGGGCCGGATACCAGAATGCCTACCAGGCTACAGCGCAAGAAGGAACTTATTCCTATGAACAACTGGAAAACATCGCCCGGCTTTATGGCCAGCCCATCGGCAAGGTTGCAAACCAGTTGGGGTTGAGTTTTGTTGGTGGCGTCCTGAAATCCACGCCTGCGAGAGCAGTCAATCTTCTGGGGCAGGGAGCAAATTACCTGTCGCAGGCATTGGGCGCCCGGCAGGTAATAGGCGACTTGAATCATGCTGGTGATGATGCGTTGCTTATCAGAGATGTGATGGGAGATGAAGAGCCGTTTTTCACAAACCCTGATGGCACTAAAACAGCTGCAGGCGAAGTGATGAAATGGGGGAACAAGGGAGCAGAAAACACCTTCGAGGCGGGTTTCATCACGCTCGCTTCGCGTCTGTGGGGAACCGCCGTCGTTGCAGCAAGAGCCATTCCGGTCAATATTGCCAGTGATTACCTTGGCAAACACCAGGAAACGATGAACCGCTTGAATGAACTGGATGGTCATGCGCTGGCAAACAGTCCGGAGTTCATGACCCATTTCAGTTGGAACAAGCAGCTAGGAAAAAATGATGGCGAAGCGATGAACGATGCAAAAAATGCAATCGCAAAACGGCAGGCTGCTCTTTCTTCTGGCGCCCGATTGACAAGAGAAATCATCGGGCTGAAGCTTTCAGAGGCGGTTCCGGAAGAAGCGGGGTCGCTTGGGCTGGATTTCGGCAAACAACTTTCTTTTGACATTTTCGCTGATGTATGTGGACAGTACATACAACGGGCGATGGAACAGGGTCTTATTCTCCATATCGGTGATACTGCGATGTAACTGCATTTACTGCTGTTTTCAGGTGACGGGAGTCGATCAAGGCTCCCGTTTTTGGAAAGTTCGTCCAAATCTGGCATCATTATCTTCTGATAAATCCGAGTTTAGACCTGCCGGGGAGATAACTATGTTCTTGTCTGAAAACGCACGATACTTGGTCCGTATCGTTGTTTTATGCCTTGCCATCGGGATGGTAGGTAGCAGCCTTGCCAGTAACCTGATGGAAGGACGGAAATACTACCAACTGGGCGATTATGTCAAGGCGCATGCGTATTTACTCAAGGCAGCGGATGAAGGCGAAGTCAAAGCC
>JAAZED010000241.1 GCA_012512465.1 Oxalobacter sp.
AGCGCATGCTGCAAACTTCCCACTATCTTACTACCGAAAAATAAAACCGGTTTTTTGTTTTATGTGTAAATGTTAATGAAGGAAAAAACTGATACAAACATTTTTGGCGTGCAACCTGTTACGTTATTGCGCCGGTGTGATATCCAGATCACAAACAAAAGACATGAGGCCTGCAATATTAAGCAGGACAATCAGGCGGTTTTCCAGTGTCCCCAGCCCCATCAGATACTGCGGATTGATAATGGTTCCGGCTGTTGGTGCCGGTTTGATCTGCTCAGGAGAAAGCCGCAGGACATCGGAGACGGCATCCACGACAAGGCCGACAACCTGTCTGCCGATATTGAGAATCATGACAACAGTAGAATCATCATAAACCGGTTCTCCCAAGCCAAACTTGATACGCATATCAATGATCGGCACAATGATTCCCCGCAGATTGAAAAGCCCTTTCAGATAGGTGGGCGCATTGGCCACTTCAGTGGCAACCTCGTAACTGCGCAACTCCTGTACGGTCAGGATATCGATCCCGTACTCTTCAACACCCAGCCGAAATGCCAGCACTTCTTTACTGGAATCACCACTTGCCTGTATTTCCTGTTGTGCTTTCATGTTTTTACGCTCTAAAACGCCCGTTTGCCGACAATCCAGAACGTGTAAACACGTCCTAGAATCCACCAATATCGTTATGCAGGTTAATAGCCCGCAGCATGCCGGAAACATCCACAATCAGGGCAACCTCGCCATCCCCCATAATGGTTGCTCCCGACACATTCGGCACCTTGCGGTAATTCGTTTCCAGGTTTTTCACGACCACCTGCTGCTGCCCGACCAGCTCATCAACCAGCAGCGCAGCACGGTTGCCGTCCGCTTCCAGAATCACCACAATCCCTTCTGAAGGCGTTGTTGCACGGGGCTCAATATTGAAAATATCCGCCAGAGACATAAATGCCAGATAGTCGCCACGCACCTTGATCACCTTGCCCTGACCGGTGATCTCCTTGATGTCGCTTTCCACCGGCTGAAGGGATTCCACCACATGCCCCAGGGGCAGGATATAAATTTCGTCCCCTGTCCTGATCGACATACCATCCAAAATCGCCAGCGTCAGTGGCAGATAAACTGACAACATGGTACCCATCCCTCTTGCAGAACGGATATCCACAAAACCACCCATCTCGGTAATATTACGCTTGACCACATCCATGCCGACACCACGGCCGGAGACATCAGTCACGACATCAGCGGTTGAAAACCCTGGAGAAAAAATCAGGTTCCAGACGTCAGAATCCGACATATTGTCAGATACCGGCAAACCTCTTTCGCGGGCCTTTTCCATGATTCTTTCCCGATTCAGCCCGGCACCGTCATCATTGACTTCAATGACAATATTGCCGCCCTGGTGGGAAGCGGAAAGAAAAAGCTTGCCCACATCACTTTTGCCATTGGCACGGCGGACATCCGGCATTTCGATACCATGATCCACACTGTTTCTGACCAGATGGGTCAGCGGGTCAATAATGCGCTCAATCAACCCCTTATCGAGCTCAGTGGCAGCACCGGAAGTCACCAGTTCCACCTTCTTGCCCAATTTTCCTGCAAGATCATGCACCATGCGCGGGAAACGCGAGAAAACATAATCCATCGGCATCATGCGCATGGACATCACCGCCTGCTGCAAATCGCGCGAATTACGCGAGAGCTGGCTGACACTGTCCAGCATCCGCTGGTATACCATCGGATCAAGTGTGCTCGATTGCTGCTCAATCATGGCTTGCGTGATAACGAGCTCCCCCACCAGGTTGATCAACTGATCCACCTTGTCCACACCGACACGGATAGAAGTGGAGCCGACTGACTGCGAAGGAGCGCGCGATGCTTTCCTTGCAGAGGCACCCTTTACCGCTTCCGCCTTTTGCTTTGCCTCTTCATCGGCGTTTACGACATCATCATTGTCTTCCCGCTTGTAGGGCAGTTCGATGTTGTCGAAAAAACCATAACCGCGTTCATCATCGGTGCGGCCGTCCGCTTCTTCTTCCTCATCCTCATCATGCTCCAGGCTGGGCATGACTTCCTCGATAATCGTCAGATCATCCGGATCCAGGATAAAAGAGCAAACGGAAAGAATATCGTCCCGGGTTTCCTTGCTGATCAGCCGGAGTACCGCATGGCCATTCGGCGTCATTTCCTTTTCCAGCTCACCCAGCGTTTCAAGCTCACCGATCAACGCTAGAAGCTGCTCATCCTCCATGGCCGGCAGTTCGATCTCATAACAAAT
>JAAZED010000242.1 GCA_012512465.1 Oxalobacter sp.
GGCCAGGTCTTTCACAACCGCATTCCAGTGCCGCATGATAAGCCCCAGTATGTCCGAGGCCTCTTCCATGCTGTCAAAGGCATGGGACTCTCCCAGGATTTGCGGAAGGTATTCACTGGGAAGGACAAGATCCGGGCTGCAGACCAATGCAACAAAAAATCCGTCAAGCATTTCAAGATTCATGGCTGATGGATCGATCTCTGTCAGAAATATCGACAGCCGGTTGAATTCTTCCTCACTCAACGGATGCGTAACAGACGGGTTACTCATCACAGTTCTCCATGGTTTTGCAGGATTATCAGCATAACAGACACCATCGGCACCAGCAGCAGGTACTCACGCCGCCAGCGCAGACGCCTTGTAATGCTTCGCCGCCTCTTCCGTACGCCCCAGCGTCTCATGCAGTTGCGCCAGCAACAGGTGGGCTTCGCGGGCAATAGCCCTGTCTTCCTGGTTGTAGATCACGCGGTCCAGATTGTTTTGCGCCTTGCCCCAGAGCTTTTCCTTAAAGCACAGCGCGCCCAGCGTGAGTATCAGCTCCGGGTCTGATGGATGCGCCTGCATCCAGGTCTCACAGTTTTCAATCTGTTTTAACAGCGCTTCCGTCCCGGTCTCTGCCGCTGCTTCGCGGTAGGCACGAATCAGCCTGTCATCAAAGTCCGATTGGATTGCCGTTGCCAGCAAGTCGCGCGCTTCATCGCCCAGCCCGGCAGCGGTAAAGGCTTTCGCCGCCCTCACAGCAATATAGGGACGCACCCGGTCAGCTTCAGGCACCTTCTGCCACAAACGCCTGACACGCTCGGCATCATGTGAGCCGGAAACAAAAAGATCGGCATACGCCAGTTCCCGCAAACGATCTGCCAGCACCGGCTTGATCGCATGATGCTTGTCCAGCGACTGCACGAGCTTTAACACCTCATCCCAGTTCTTCGCCTGCTGTTGGGCCTTCAACGCCCAGCGCTGCGCCTGCACATGCCGGGTTCCGCTGGCGTTCAGTTCATTTAACACCTCAAGCGCCCCACGGGTCTGGTGATCCCTCACCAAAAACTCCAGGCTTGTCATGAGGCGGGCCGTGCGGAAAGACTCATCCTTTTCCAGACTGGCCAAAAAAGCGTCACGTCGGGCCGTCTGCGAAAGGGAATGCGCCGCCCGCGCACCGATTAACGCGGCATTGCCCGCATTTTCCGGCAGCTCCTGCGCTATGACCGCTGATTTTTCCGCCTGCACAAAACGGCCCTCAAAAAGCGCCTTGATGGCTTCCCGCAACGCCCGGTTGCCTTCATTCTCCCGTTTTTTCCTGCGGTACTCCGTTACCTGCGCCGGCAGCCGCCGCGCAGTATCTACCGCCCGCATGATGAGATACATCACGAAGAGAAAGAGGAAAAGAATCAGCAGGAAAAAATTCAGCGAAAAATCGATCCGGTATGGTGGAAAAAAGATCACTACATTACTGACGTTATAGCGCACCAGGACAGCCAGCCCCACCGCTGAGGCAAAGAGTCCGAAAAACCAGAGAAAGATGCGCATGAGAAGCTTCCCTATGGTTTGGTACGGTAATTCTGCACCGCTGTCAGGCTGTCTGACAGGCTGGGCAGCTCGATAGCAACATTATTTTCCATGATCTGGGCAAGCGTGGTCTTGACGGCCTGCACCTGGGAAGAAGACGGGTCAAAGTAGGTATCCACCACCTTGATGGCCGCTTTCATGTCACTGGAAAAGGACACATGGTCACGTGCCATCATGGCCACCCGGGCACCGAGAAGGCGCAGCGTCAGGTTTTCCCGCAGGAAGTACGCCTGTGTCGGCGAAAGGATCAGGGCTTCAGGTGACTCTACATTGCGCACATGCACGAGTGTTTTCACCTCACCCCAGAATTCCCCGGTCCATCGGTTCCACATTTTTGACAGGGGCGAAAACCACGATTCTTTTGGTGCTTCCCCATCCACCTTGGCGGCGGGCGCCTCCTTTTCAAGAGCCGCCATTTCCTTTCCTGCATCCGGCACAGGTCTGATCTGTGCATCAGACAACAGCGGCAAAGTCTTGATCTGGGCAATCACCACATCCAGCTTGACAGCCATGCCGGTCACATCCACATACGGCACCGCCCGCAAACGCTCAATATCTTTCGCAAGCGAACGCCGGATGCCGATAAACTGCGGCCGGTCTTCCCGCGCCAGGAGCCTGTCGGCATTTTCCAGTGCAATCAGCGTACCATGCACATTACTGGACAGCTGCAACTGCTGGTTAGCCATCAGGAGGATCTGCTCGATATCTGTCAGTACGCGGTCATCCCGGTTCTTGGCCAGCTCCCGGTACATCTGCTCCAGTGAGGTATGCTGGCTTTGCGACTCCATCTGGCGGTTTTCCAGTGCCGCCACCTTGGCCTGCAGGTTCAGTACCGTATCCTGCATGGATTTGGCAATCCCCTTCACTTCCGTGCTGACCGTATCTCCCGTTTGCAGCCGTCTTGCCATTTCCTCGCGCAGACGGATCGTATCCTGGCGTTCCAGCCAGAAATGCGCCAGCAGCCCCGCAACCACGATGCAAAGCACAACCGCCAACACGATCAGCCAGCGGCGCTGCTGCCTGATCGGGTCCGGCATACTGTCAGAGGGTCGAACCGGTGGCACGGTGGCAGCCGGTTCATCGGGAGAAGGCGTACGCATTCTTGAGCCTCAAAGAGGGAATTAACCAGTTTGTCTATTACGGCATTGTAGCGCAGCCCGTTAATTTGCACATGCGGGGGCGCTTCACGCAGATCAAGAGAAGAACAAATAAGCCAGGCCGTTATACCGGAAAAAGCCCGGTATGCGTCAGGATGCGCATCAGGCCACTCTCTCCACGCAACCAGCATTTTCACCTTCCATGTTGCAAATATGACACGCTTGCCCGAAAAGCCGGGTTGCACTGCTCCTTACCCGGCGGATAACGCGGAGGTGGCAAAAAAATAAAAAAGGGGGTACTCTGGCATTTGTCAGACACAATGGCATAAAAGCTGTTATCCGGCCAGCGGGGAATCATGGACTGCTTCACTGTCATCCTGCGAGGGACGAGGCGGCATACCCAAACGAAAAACCAGCCGCCCGGCTTTTCGCAAGCCCTGAAAATAGGCAACGCGGGCTATCGGCATATCGAACAACTTCCTGCCGGGCCTGCCGCCAACGAAAAATCAGTAAAACCCGAAAGAACAAACACATCATGGCAAAACAGCATCAGGAAAACAGCCATTCCCCCTACTATCTGGACAGTTCCAATGAAGCCATGCGGGCCGACATCCGGATGCTCGGCTACATGCTTGGCGACGTAATCCGCGACAGGGAAGGTGAGGAAGTTTTCAGCCTCATTGAAAATATTCGCCAGACAGCCGTTCGCCTGAGAAAAAATCCGGAGCTGTACGCTTCTGACACACTGAACAACCTGCTCAAAGACTTAAGCCGCAATCAGGCTATTTCGGTTGTGCGCGCCTTTTCCTACTTTTCTCACCTGGCCAATATCGTCGTCGACAAATTTGAAAACCGGCGTTACCGCGAAGCCTGTATTGCCGGCGAGGCAGCCCCCCAGGGCAGCCTCGCCTGTGCCTTGAACCGCCTTGATGAAGCAGGCGTCAGCGGCACCGATATCAAGAAACTCCTGCAGGACGCCCTTATTTCCCCCGTACTCACCGCCCACCCGACCGAAGTACAGCGGAAAAGTACACTGGAAAATGAGCGCGAAATTGCCCGGCTTTTAGCCCAGCGCGATGGCGATGTCACCCCCCGGGAACACCGCCGTATCACCGATATTCTCCACGGACGCATAGCCGCCCTGTGGCAGACCCGTATGCTGCGCTATACCCGGCTGGCAGTCGAAGACGAAATCAATAACGCCCTGTCCTACTACCTCATCACCTTTTTGGAAGAGCTGCCGGAGCTTTACCTTTCTATTGCCGAGGAAATCAGTGACCGTTACCCCGATTCAGCAGACGGCATCCCTGCGCCGGACGGTACCTGCCGCTATCTCCAGATGGGCAGCTGGATCGGGGGCGACCGTGACGGCAACCCCAATGTCAATGCCCATACCATGCGCCTGGCCCTGGAGCGCCAGTCCCATCTCATCATGGATTTTTATCTTGAAGAAATCCACAGCCTGGGTGCCGAGCTTGCGCTTTCCTCCATGCTCAACCCCGTATCAGCAAAACTGCAGGCACTGGCTGACGCCTCGCAGGACAGCTCGCACCACCGTGACGACGAACCATACCGCCGGGCCCTGATCACTATCTACAACCGGGTGGCAGCCACCGCACGCGACATGGGCATACGCAATTTTATGCGCAACGAAGTCGCCAAAGACCAGCCCTATACCACCCCCGAAGCACTCAGCGCCGATCTCCAGGTATTGATCGACTCCTTAAATACCCACGCGGGAAGCCGGGTTTCCTGCTTGCGTATCGCCTCTTTCAAAACAGCCGTTGATGTGTTTGGTTTTCACCTGGCCACACTCGATATGCGCCAGAACGCCGATGTCCATGAGCGCACCCTGGCCGAACTTTTTGCTGTGGCACAGGTTGAGCCGGATTACGCCGCGCTTCCGGAAGAGAAAAAGGTCGAACTGCTTTTATCCGAACTCAGCCAGCCCCGCCTGCTTTTCTCGCCTTTTGTGACCTATTCCGAAGGCACCACGTCCGAGCTTGAAATATTCCGTACCGCACGGGCCATCCGCGAAAAATACGGCCACCGCGCCATTCGCAATTACATCATTTCCCATACCGAGACCGTCTCCGACATCCTGGAAGTCTATCTCCTGCAAAAAGAATCGGGCCTCTTGTGCATGACATGGGAAAAACAAACCGAAAGCACTTGCCAATGGCTCGACACCAGGCTGGAACTTATGGTGGTACCGCTTTTTGAAACCATCCAGGATTTGCAGCGCGCCGCCAATATCATGGGCGATGCCATGAATATCCCGCTGGTGCGCCACTTCATCGAAAGACAGGGCAACCTGCAGGAAGTCATGCTGGGCTATTCCGACTCCAACAAGGATGGCGGTTACCTCACCTCCAACTGGGAGCTGTACCGTGCCGAACAAAGTCTGGTGGAGCTTTTTAACAGCAACGGTGTAAAACTCCGCTTTTTCCACGGACGGGGCGGTACGGTCGGACGTGGGGGCGGCCCCACCTATGAAGCGATCCTTGCACAGCCGCACGGCACCGTCAATGGCCAGATTCGCTTAACCGAGCAGGGCGAGATGATCGCTTCCAAGTACTCCCATGCCGAAATCGGCTCACGAAACCTTGAACTGATCGTTGCTGCCACGCTGGAAGCCAGCCTCATGCCCGAAGAAAAAGCCAGTGTGCATGGCCGGACCAAGCGCCGCTTTGAATCCACCATGCTGGAGCTTTCCCGGATTGCCTACAAAACCTACCGCAACCTGGTGTACGAAACCCCGGACTTCCCGGACTATTTTTTCCAGTCCACCCCGATTGCCGAAATCTCCCGCCTCAATATCGGCTCCCGTCCGGCATCCCGGAGCGCCAGCCGCAAAATTGAAGATTTGCGCGCCATCCCCTGGAGCTTTTCCTGGGGACAGTGCCGCCTGCTGTTGCCGGGCTGGTATGGTTTTGGCACCGCTGTCATGACATGGCTTGATGACCCGGAAAGCACCATCTCACGTGAAGACAAAGCCAGTACCCTGCAGGCAATGTATCGCGAATGGCCTTTCTTCAATTCACTTTTGTCCAACATGGACATGGTGCTTTCCAAGGTCGACATGAATATTGCAAAGCGATATGCCCATCTGGTCACCGATGAAAAACTGCGCCATACTGTCTTTACCATGATCAGTGAAGAACACGCCCGCACGGTATCGGCCTTTGAGATCGTCACCGGCGAAAGGGAAAGGCTGGTCAACAACCCGCATCTGGCTCGCGCCTTGAGGGACAGGCTCGCTTACATTGATCCACTCAATTACCTGCAGATCGAACTGTTGCGACGCCACCGCGATCCGGATACGGCACCGGAAAATACAGATTCACGCGCCCATCGGGGCATACATCTATCGATCAATGGTATTGCCGCAGGCATGCGCAATACCGGCTAAACCAGAAAAACAGATATGACTGAAGAAACCATCCAGGCAAAGGAAAATGAAACCCCGGTACGTCCGGAAGCCATCTATGTTGAACGCGATGAACACGTTGCGACCATCGTCATCAACCAGCCGCAAAAGCACAATGCCATCACCCTTGCCATGTGGCAGGAAATCCCGGACATTATCAATGCGCTGTCAACTGACGACAGCCTGCGCTGTGTTGTCTTGCGCGGTGCCGGGGAAGAAGCGTTCTGCTCCGGATGTGATATCGGCGAATTTGTCGATGTCCGTTCCAACCGCGAACAGGGCATTATCTATGGCGAGGCAATGAAAAAAGCCGTTTTTGCCCTGTATAACTGCCGGCACCCGCTTGTCGCCCAGGTACACGGCCTGTGCCTGGGAGCCGGTATCGAGCTCCTTTCCACCTGTGACATCCGGATCTGTGGCGAATCCAGCACTTTTGGTGTCCCGGCAAAAAACCTCGGGCTCGTCTTATCCTATGCCGAACTCGAACCGCTTTACCACCTTGTCGGCTCCAATATCCTGATGGAAATGCTGCTCGAAGGCCGCATCTTTTCCGCAGCAGAAGCACGGGAAAAAAAACTGGTGACCCGTGCCGTGCCGGATGAAATGGTCGCAGAAGAAACCACTGCGGCAGTCCAGCGCATCATCCAGGGCGCACCGCTTACGGCGCGCTGGCACAAGAAATTTGTCCGTCGCCTGGCCCGTTCAGAGCCAGTTACGTCCGATGAAAATGCCGAAAGCTTTTATTGCTATGACACCGAGGATTACCGCATCGGCTGCGCGGCTTTTCTTTTACGTGACCACCCGATAATCAAGGGAAAATAGACTCTGCCCGGGTAACACTGGAATAAAACGCAAAATGGGCGCGATCCGCATCCTTGACATGATAAAGCGCCTTGTCCGCATGCTGCAGCAGCTCCATCAGCGTCCTGCCATCATCCGGATATATGGCAATCCCGATACTGGCTGACAGGTTGATTGCCGCTTCCTGCACCACCATCACCTGCTGGACTGCATCCAGAATATGGGTTGCCACACTGCCGACGTTTTCAACCGTGCGGATATGGTCCAGCAATATCAGGAACTCATCACCGCCATAACGGATAATCACATCCGACTTACGCACAGATGCCTGCAACCTCAGCCCGATCTCTTTTAACACCTCATCGCCAACCGCGTGTCCGTAGGTATCATTGACCTCCTTGAAAAAATCGAGATCAATAAAAAGCAGTGCAAACCGCGTATGCGTCTCACCCGCGTGGGATATCGCCTTTTCCAGCATGCTTTCAGTCACCACACGGCTGTATACCCCTGTCAGCACATCATGCGTGGCAATGTGCTCAAGCACCTCCTGCCGCTTCCTGTTAAATGCGGCCACCCGCCGGCTTCTGATCTGGTAAACCACGCCCGTCACAATCAGGATGCCAAGCCATCCGCCAATCAGCAGGAGAAAAAAGACAAGCGTTCCATTTGCCATGATTGCCGCAGGAAAAGCCGCTTCTTCGGCAATCATCAACTTGAGCCTGTTTTGCAGCAGTTCAACTGATTCCACATAATAAGGAAATTCAGATTCACCAAGAGAAACAAACTGCTCACCCAACTCCTTGCGCCAGGGAGAAATAGGCAGCGTCACAAAATCTTTCCGTTTATAGCGTGCCAGCCGTTCCGCCTCAGGAAGCGAAAGCACCGTTGCATCCGGCATCGCCATCATCACAAATGCCGGATTTTTTGCCTCGACAATCACGCCAAATTCATCAATCAGAAACCCGTTGGCACGCCGTACAAGATTAGCCAGATCCTTCAATGCCACCTTCCCCGCAACCACACCAATCACCCGGTTTGTCTCATAAACAGGAGAAGAAAAATAGATGCCCTGGCTACCCGTCTGACTACCAACACTATATTGAACGCCTGCCTTACCCTCCATTGCCATTTTGAAATAGCGGCGCAAAGACAAGTCGTTACCCACATAACTTTCCAGGGTCTGTGCATTGCTTGAGAGGATGGTTCGCCCTTCCCTGCCGATAATCCAGATTACATTTATAATCCGGATTTCTTTGGCCGACATGGAAAGTGAACGATTGATCTTAGAAAAAGCCGGATCGTGTTCATATGTTTTTCGGTAATCCGCCGTTGAAAGCCTGTTGCCGAGTAGCGTGGCATTGGCCTTTTTCAGGGCATTCCCGATTTCGACGTCACGGCTGAGAATGGCAGGTACCGCATGCAGTACGCCAAGCATTTTATCAAACCCTGACTGAAACTCACTAATGGATTCATGCGTTTTCTTTTTTACCTGCTCAAAAGCTTCATCCGCCTGCCAGTCCACATAGGAATTTATTAGCAATTTCGCAACAAAAAACCAGGCTAAAAGCAATATCACCAGAATAACAATATATGGTTTTGCTGAAAGCGAATCCTGAGTGGGTTTTATCATTGTCCAGAAACAAAAAGTGCGTTCTGCTGCGAAAAACAGCGTGCCATATTCAGGCAATTCGGAAGACGTCACTCCGGAGTGATGCCACTCAGGGGAATGTCACATCAACCATTTCCCGCAGCAGACTCGCACAAGACCAGCGATAAACAGATTGGCAGCCCCGGACATCACTCACAGCGCCTCATGATGTTTTATATCAAAGCCTTATTGGCATACCAAAGATATTATTTTTTATGGAAATAGATGCAATATGTTAATTATAGGCGTCACATGATATTACATAACTTTTTCCATTA
>JAAZED010000243.1 GCA_012512465.1 Oxalobacter sp.
GAAAAAATGTGATTGCGGCTGCGTGAGCGGCGCTGGGTTTCTCGTTGCCTTTGCAGCTTGTCCAGACGGGAACGCAGCATTCTGACACGTTCACCAATCAGGCGGCGATCCGTTTCCAGCTGGGTTTCACCGGGTCCGCGCAGGCCAATACCGCCCTTTTGCCGCTCAAGATGGGTCCATCCCCTGACAAGGCGGGTGGAAAGATGCTGCAATTGTGCCAGCTCAACCTGTACCTTGCCCTCATGGCTTTTGGCGCGCTGTGCAAAAATATCCAGAATCAGGCTGGTTCTGTCAACCACCCCGGTTTCCAGTTTACGCTCAAGATTTCGCTGTTGCGCAGGTGACAGGGCGTGATTGAAAATAACCAGATCACACGCATACTGTTCAATCGCAGCCTGTACTTCATCCGCCTTTCCGCTGCCGATAAAAAGGGCTGCGTCGGGACTCGATCGCTTTGTGGTAATGGTGGCAACCGGGAGCGCACCGGCTGATTTGGCTAAAAGCGCCAGCTCTTCCATACTGGAAGCAAAATCACTTTGCCCGAAATCCACTCCGACAAGAAGGGCAGATAACACTTCACCCTGTCCTGCCACTTTTTTTTTCGGGATATCAGGCGTTTTGTGCATCAGAATGCAGGTTGACCGGTCTGGAAGGCACGACCGTTGAAATGGCATGCTTGTATACCATCTGCGTTACGCTGTTACGCAACAATACGACATATTGGTCAAAAGATTCAATCTGTCCCTGTAACTTGATCCCGTTGATCAGATAAATCGAAACAGGAATATGTTCCTTTCGCAGGATATTGAGGAAAGGATCCTGCAGCATTTGTCCTTTGCCAGTACTCATAGTGACTCCATTAATAGTAGTTGTTATTTGAAGTTGGAGATAAACCGGTCTTTTTCAAGTAGAGCATAAAAAATCTAATCAAAGACAGCTTTACTATACCGTATTTATGACTTTTTCATCTGATCTGAACCAGATCATTTTCCCTTTTCCGGATCAAACGGATTCTTGCCGGTTCTGAACTCAATCTGCAATGGGGTACCGGTCAGTGAAAACGCATCCCTGAAGTGCCTTTCCAGATAACGGCGGTAATCCTGGCTGATATGGTCCAGCCCGTTCCCGTGAATCACAATAATAGGCGGATTTTTTCCGCCCTGATGCGCGTAACGCAGTTTCGGGCGAATCGCACCCTTGGCCCGTGGTGGCTGCTGGTGGTCCGTTGCATCTTTTAATACACGGGTCAACCTTGGGGTGGAAAGATTGGCCATCGCCGCGGAATAAGCGGCATTGATGGAACGCATGAGCGATGAAATACCGGTCTGCTTTAATGCCGAGATGTAATGGAATTTGGCGAAAGACAGAAAATGCAGCTTGCGCTCGGCCTCACTTTTCACCAGATTCCGGGTATCAACAGGCAAACCGTCCCACTTGTTGATCCCGACAACGAGTGCCCTGCCGCTTTCCAGGATAAAACCGGCAATATGCGCATCCTGATCTGAAATATCCTGCTGGGCATCCAGCAAAAGCAGGACCACATTGGCATCGGATATGGCCTGCAATGTCTTGACGACAGAAAATTTTTCAATGGCCTGAAACACTTTCCCGCGACGGCGCAGGCCGGCTGTATCAATCAGCGTATAATGCTTGCCGTCACGCTCAAAAGGAATCTCAATCGCATCCCGGGTTGTACCGGGAAGATCAAAGGCAATAACCCTTTCCTCTCCCAAGAGCGCGTTAATCAGCGTGGACTTGCCCACATTGGGGCGCCCAACAATAGCAAGGCGAATCGGACGATCTGCGGTTTCCTCATCTTCTGGCGGCACCTCAACAGCAGAAACCGCATCAAGCGCGCTTTCCACCATGGTGTGCACACCATCCCCATGGGCAGAAGAAATAACGAGGGGCTCACCCAGCCCCAGCTCATAAAAATCGGCGGTAACTGCGGTATATTTCATTCCCTCGGCCTTGTTGACCACAAGAATGACCGGGCGCCCGGATCTGCGAAGGTATTCGGTAATAGACTTATCATGCGGTGTCATGCCCTGGCGGCCATCCACCATAAAAACAACGACATCCGCCTCGGCAACAGCCTGCTTCGTCTGCCGGGCCATTTCCTGAAGGATACCGTCCTTGGCAACCGGCTCAAACCCGCCAGTATCAATCACCAGGAAGGGACGCTCTCCAATCCGGCCTTCCCCATAGTGCCGATCCCTGGTCAGTCCGGGAAAATCCGCCACCAGTGCTGCCCGGGACCGGGTCAGTCGGTTAAATAGTGTGGACTTGCCCACATTAGGCCGTCCCACAAGCGCAATAACAGGTTTCATGTCAGTTGATCATTAATGCCAAAAGACGCCCGCCTGTCGTCTGGATAATCAGCTTCTCGCCAACCACCAGCGGGGTTGCCTTGATGGCAGAGCCATCGGTTGCGGTGCGCGAGATGAATCCGCCATCTTCCTTTGAAAGAAAATGCACATATCCCTGCAGATCACCTACCGCTACCGTCCTCTCAAAAGAAACCGGCGTTGACAGCGCACGGTATGCCAGGCGTTCATTGCGCCAGACGCTTTGTCCCCGGAGATTGACAAAGGCATACACCGCACCTGCC
>JAAZED010000244.1 GCA_012512465.1 Oxalobacter sp.
GCTTCATGGCAGGGAAAAGCAAGAAAAGCAAAAGCCTCGTGTTTCACATCACCAACGTGACATCCATAACGGATCAGGAATAAATTATTTATACAGGAGCCTCAACATGGCAATGGGTAGAAGATTTGATAAAAACAAAATGAAAGAAAGACGCAAACAGCAAAACCCGCTGTTCAAGCGTAAAAAATTCTGCCGCTTTACGGCAGCCAAAGTAGAACAGGTTGATTACAAAGATATCGAAACCCTGAAAGACTTCGTTCAGGAAAACGGCAAGATCATGCCAGCCCGTCTGACCGGCACCCGTGCGATCTATCAGCGCCAGGTGGATACGGCAATCAAGCGCGCCCGCTTTTTGGCCCTCTTGCCGTACACATCCCTGCACCAGTCGTAATCGCGGTGCATTTATCAGATATCGGAGAAAATCATGCAAGTTATTCTGTTGGAAAAAATTACCAACCTTGGCAATCTTGGGGATATCGTCCGCGTAAAAGACGGTTATGCCCGAAACTACCTCATCCCGCAACGCATGGCACGCCGTGCCACCGCAGCGGCTATTGAGGAATTTGAAGCGCGTCGCGCTGAACTGGAAAAAGTCGCAGCTGAAAAGCTCGCCGCAGCCAAAGGCCAGGGCGAAAAACTGGACGGCATGACAGTCCAGATTCAGCAAAAATCCGGTGTGGATGGCCGCCTGTTTGGCTCCGTCACCAATGCGGATATTGCTGAAGCACTGTCAAAGCAGGGCTTTGCGATTGAAAAAGCCCAGATTCGTCTCCCGACCGGCCCGCTGAAAACCGTGGGTGACTTCCCTGTTGCTGTTTCACTGCACACTGATGTGGTGGTCAACGTTACGGTTGCCGTACTTGGCGAACACGTATAAAAACAGCTTCACAAAAAAATCCCCGTAGCATTGCGGGGATTTTTTTTGCCCTGACGGCATTTCACCTGTCCGCAGGAAGAAAATCCTCCCCTTTGAGCACACGGTGGGCATTACCCCGATCGTTCCCAATGTCGGTTCTGATAATGCCCACTCAGGGATGTCAAACGGCATGTCAGAAAAGCGATCAGGCGGCTGATCAAGATCACCCAGTTTCCTGTCCATCCGTTCGGCCTGTGGGCGAACGGCATCAAGGAAAGAGGCTCCCGTCAGAAATGACCTGGCAGACCTGCAAGTTGTGTCAGACAGCGTGGCATCTCACCCTCCTTGCAGTAAAAATGAAAAAATAAGGAGCGAACTTTAACAAAAGAAACAGCAGATGGCAAGCACCAGCTCCCGGAATAAAGCAATGGCACGGCATGAAAAAAGCCCCCCATTGATGAATGGCGGGGCTTTTTGTTCATAATCCGGTCAAATCAGCCAATTGATCCGGTTACGCAGTGTCTTCAAATGACGAAAAACGCTTTCCATATCTTCCGGGTCGATTTCCCTGGCCTGCATATACAACATCTCATCTGTCGTATCCAGAGTAATCCACTTCTCATCATCACCGATATGCAGATGGTAGGACTCCGGGCTCAGCTCCCTGTTTTTGATTTTCCCCATCATCGGTCTGACCGTTTCCACTCTCACACCTTTTGATTCAAGAAAATTCATTGTTGTCTCCTTTCATTTGTGAGTGAAAAGGGTAAGTCCAAAGCGCATACTCACATTTGAGAAAAAACAAACAATACCCGGGCTGAAAATCCTCCGGACATATGGCCACACCCGCCAGGCAGGAACGCAATTTGACCAGAATCAAACCTTTTCCTGCATAGCACACCCATCCATGAATCAAAAACGGTTTTTGCGGACTAAGGAAGAGGATGGACTTTGACAGGAAACAAAATGAACCACCATGCAGACATCAATGACAATATTGATCACATCGACACCATCATGATTTATAGCATCGATCTCGATGAGGCCATGGCATATGACAACAACAATTCCGCAGAACGGTTTTCCAAAACAGAAGCGGTAAAGGAAGCATCCTGCTGCCAGCCCATCAGTGACAATTCAATGACATTTATCCGGAACACCGACATGAATGACGGCAAAAAAAGCCGTCAGAAAACGCGAACACGCCTGCCCCAATCCACAGAGAATAATCGAGTGCTGCAATACCTGAGTCACACCCGGACAATCGTCGGGCGTGAACCCTTCAAGGGACTGGTCATTGCCGCTATGGCCGGTTTTCTGGTGCATGCGCGCCTGTTCAGGTAATCCCGATTTCTGTAGAAAGCCGATTTAAAAATAATCGGAAAAATACGGCTCCTGGTTAGGGATGATATTTTCCAGCATTTTGACTGTCTCGGTATCTGTCCTGATA
>JAAZED010000245.1 GCA_012512465.1 Oxalobacter sp.
ATATGGTGCACTTCATTATAAGTCAGCTGCTTAGCGCGGCGGCGTTCGGTTTCCTCAATCGCCCGTTTCATCGAATCTGTCATGACATCACCATACAGGATGGCTGTCCCGTTCAGGTTGCGCGCTGCACGGCCAATTGTCTGGATGAGGCTGCGCTCGGAGCGCAGAAAGCCTTGCTTGTCGGCATCCAGGATCGCCACCAGCGAAACCTCCGGAATATCAAGCCCTTCCCTTAAGAGGTTGATCCCGACGAGCACGTCAAAGGTACCCAGGCGCAGGTCACGCACGATTTCAACACGCTCGACCGTATCAATATCACTGTGCAGATAACGGACCTTGACGCCACTTTCGCTTAAAAAGTCAGTCAATTGCTCGGCCATGCGCTTGGTCAGGGTGGTTACCAATACCCGCTCGCTTTTCTCCACGCGGTCATTGATTTCCAGCAGCAGGTCATCCACCTGCGTGCTGGCAGGACGTACAATCACGGCAGGATCCACCAGCCCGGTAGGACGCACCACCTGCTCGACCACCTGGTCGGAGTGCGACAACTCATAGTCGGCCGGTGTGGCCGATACAAAGATCGTCTGCCCGATCTTGCTGATGAATTCATCAAAACGCAGGGGCCGGTTATCCAGCGCAGAGGGCAGGCGAAAGCCATAATCCACCAGATTGGTCTTGCGCGAGCGGTCACCGTTATACATGCCATTGAGCTGCCCGATCATCACATGGGACTCATCCAGGAAAAAGAGCGCATCAGGCGGCATATAGTCCACCAGTGTCGGCGGTGGATCACCCGGCTTTGCACCGGTGAGATGACGCGAATAGTTTTCGATTCCCTTGGTAAAACCCATTTCCTGGAGCATTTCCAGATCAAAACGCGTGCGCTGGTCAAGGCGCTGCTCTTCGACAAATTTGCCGCTTTGCTGGAAAAAGGCCTTTCGTTCCCGCAGCTCATCCTTGATGGTCTCGATCGCCTTGAGCACGGTTGCCCTTGGTGTCACGTAATGTGAGCCGGGATAAATGGTAAAACGCGGAATCCGCTGGATAATCCTGCCGGTGAGCGGATCAAAAAACTGCAGGGTCTCGATTTCGTCATCAAACATGTCGATACGCAAGGCGTATTCCGCATTCTCTGCCGGGAACACATCAATCGTATCGCCCCTCACCCGGAAAGTACCGCGCGCAAAGTCCAGCTCGTTCCTGTTGTATTGCATCTGCACAAGCCGGGCAATGACATCACGCTGGGACAGCTTGTCCTTTTCACGCAGGGTCAGGATCATCTGGTGGTACTCATTGGGATTGCCGATACCGTATATCGCCGAAACGGTCGCCACAATCACCACATCCTTTCGCTCCATGATGGATTTGGTGCAGGACAGGCGCATCTGCTCGATATGCTCATTGATCGCAGAATCTTTTTCGATAAAAAGATCCCGCTGGGGAACATACGCTTCCGGCTGGTAGTAATCGTAATAGCTGACAAAATATTCCACCGCGTTTTTCGGGAAAAACTCCCTGAACTCGCTGTACAGCTGTGCCGCCAGGGTCTTGTTCGGAGCAAAGACGATAGCGGGCCGGCCTGTTCTGGCAATCACATTGGCCATGGTATAGGTCTTTCCCGAGCCGGTCACGCCCAGCAGTGTCTGGTACGCCAGGCCATCTTCCAAACCTTCCACCAGCTTGTCCACCGCCTCAGGCTGGTCACCCGATGGTTGGAACGGCTGGTAGAGCTGAAAAGGCGAATCTGGAAAGGAAACGAACCTGGCTGTCTCTTTTTTGTCAGAAAATGGCGATAAATGCGGCATTAAATTCTTACCTTTGATAAGATGATGGTTGCATCAGGATTGTGTAACATCCTGAGTAACCTGAATACCGGTAAAAACGATGTATCGTGAAGTGAATTAACAGGAAAAAACAATCATTTACACCGGATAATATTAAATGGTAACACGATGAGCCAATCTATACCGGAGCCCCTCTTTTCCGCCATCCCGATGGCGCCACGCGATCCTATTTTAGGCATCACCGAATCATTCAACGCTGATCAAAATCCAGAAAAGATCAATCTGGGCGTCGGTGTCTATTACGATGACAACGGCAAGGTGCCCCTGCTCAAATGCGTACAGCAGGCAGAAACCATGATGCTGGAAAAAGCCGCCCCGCATACTTATCTCCCCATTGACGGCCTGCCGGCTTTCAATACGGCTGTGCAGAAGATGGTTTTTGGCGAAGGCTGCCGTGGATTTGATGAAAAGCGCATCATGACAGTGCAGGCGCTTGGCGGGACCGGTGCACTCCGGATCGGCGCTGACTTCATCAGCCGCTTTTCAGCCAGTTCCCATATATGGATCAGCAACCCGAGCTGGGAAAACCATCGGGCGCTTTTTGAAGCGGATGGGTTCACCGTTCATACCTATCCCTATTATGATGGCGAAACACGCAGCATCAATTTCAATGGCATGATAGCCGAACTCAAATCCATGCCGTCAGGTTCAACAGTTCTGCTCCATGCATGCTGCCACAACCCGACAGGTCTTGACCTTTCAGACGGGCAGTGGGATGAAGTCATCGCAGTCATCAGTGAACGCTCCCTCATTCCTTTCCTGGACATGGCCTATCAGGGATTTGCCCAAAGCCTGGAAGCTGACGGACGCATTATCAGGCGCTTTGCCGATAATTGTCCCTACCTGCTGGTATCGAATTCCTACTCCAAATCATTCTCCCTGTATGG
>JAAZED010000246.1 GCA_012512465.1 Oxalobacter sp.
GCCTCAATTCCCTGCTGAACAAAAACCTCATGCGATTCAGACAAGTCAAAAAGAGCGCTGGACGCGATGCCAATGACGAGTTTGTCTTCAATCGGATATGTCATAAAAATTCTGCCTTTCTTTTTCCAGGAATATGTCCGTTCATCAAAGATGCGCCTTGTGCGACGGAGTTTGTCGCACAAGGCGTACAATAATACCAATACTGATGCCCCTATTTTTCCATGAAATACCTATTTTGTCGCAAATGAGTACATCTGAAATTCTTGTTGCACCAGAAACAGAGCTTCTGCAGAAAAAGAGCCATCTTGCACTCCTTGAAACCGTATCCATTCGTGCGTTCCCGGAAGTTTTTCGCGAGTTCACAGAAACGATTTCAGTCAGTAGTCCGCCCTGAATAACACCAAAAATTTCAGCGCAGGGGATTATGGCACGATTGCATCAAGCCGCTTTCCCACGAAGTTGCTCTGGATTTGCCAATTGCATCAGCAAAATCCAGGCGCAAAAAAGCCGCAGGTACCGCAGCAGCAGGCGAATGTTGTGGCCGGCACCACACAGAACCGCATGAATGGCATCACCTGTCTGACCTTTCAGCCAGTTCCTGCCCAACCTGCCATCCGTTTTCATATGACCAATCACCGGTTCTATGGCACTGCGTCGTTTGATCATCGCCTTGAGGCGACGGGTGATGCCCCGCCTCTGGCCTGAGCGTAGTATCCGCACTCCCGGAACTTCTACTCCCCGGTATCCCCGGTCAACCACTGCCGTGTGAATTGGCGTGTCGCTGAGAATGGCGGACTGTTCCAGCGCTTGAGCAAGGGTATGACCGTCATAGGGGTTACCTGACATGGAACGGGCTCCCACCACGAAGCCTTCCTTGTGGGTGGTGGTAATCGATACTTTGACGCCAAATTCATACGGGGTACGCGTCTTGCCTTTGGCTATGCATTCCACTTCCGGGGCGTGCAGGGCGTACAGTTTGTTTTTGTCTTTGGGGCGCTGGTCCAGTAAACGGCGAACGGTCGACATCAATTCATCCCCCAAGTTCGACAGTTTTGCTCATAAGTTATTGATTTTATTGAGCGTGACCTTAAAATTTGCCACTACAGGTTTGCGTAGCTATCGTTTTCAGTCGGTTTTTTGACTCCAAGGCTGTGCATGATAGCTGATTGCTCATTACCAAACACAGAAATACCCGTTCTCGGCTTACCCTGCAAAATGACACGGTGCGTCTGAATCCGTCGCAGACTCATCAAGGCCCGTTCAGGTGATACCACTTCAGGCACAGGCGTCTTTTTCAACCGGGCGCGCATCACCCGGTGCAGTATCAGGGCAATAAAACAAATCATGGCATGGGCACGGATACGCTCGGGCAACCGATGATAAACCGGCCCAATCTCAATTTCAGATTTCAGCACCTTGAAGCCGCGCTCAATATCAGCAAGTGCCTTATAACAGCTTATAATCTCCCCGGCACTCATGTCTGGTGTATTACTCACCAGCAAAAGCTTGCCATCCATGGCGCGGGCTAGTTCAAGCGCTTTTTTGTCAATATCATAGGCAAACAGTTCACTTTTCAGATCAACCCGAATAATACGCCCCAATCGCGCCTCGCTTACCGCATGATAAAACCGTGCCCGTGCGCCACCGTCAGACAGCTTGCGCCCCCGGACTTTTCTTCCGCTATCTTGTGCATCTAGTTTACCCACCCACAACATTGCCTGCTTTTCCAGTTCGGCAATCTTCTCATCGCGTAAACGCCCCTGCTCTTTAGCTCGAAAAGCATCATGCGCCACCACAAGACGCAAATCCTGCCATCGACATTCCTGGATGTATTCTGCTTCATCAGACTGACTCGCCGCATGATTGACCGGTTCGAGCAGTTCGGCAAATTCCTTGTACCGGCGACCCGGTACTGCAAGGATGAATTCCAGCGGCTGTCCATTGGGTAAAACCATCGATTTGAGTTCTTCCAGATTATCGATGGACAACAAACCACGATCTGCTACAGCAATAACCCGTTTTACAGGGTAACGTGACATGACTTTCTCAAGGGATGCCTTAAGCGTTCGCACTTCTGCCGTGTTGCCTTCAAAGACTTCGTGATAAAGCGGTATCCCATCGGCAGTTTGAACCAGGCCCAGCATGAATTGACGGGATAGCCCCCCTTCCTTTGACAGGCCAAATCGGCGAATATCTTCATCCAGTTCCGCTTGTCCTTCAACGCGGATGGTCGTCATGTCGTAAAAAACAACGGAAAGATTTTCATTGATGAGCGGATACACGGCATCAGCCAGTACCTGCTCTATGACTTCCTGATGTTCAACCAGCGCATCCATTGTGCGCAGTAACTGCTGGTGATTGACAGAAGAGACTGGCATATCAGGAAGACTGACTGTTTTTAACCAGCGCAGTACCCCCAGTTTTGAATCGGCATCACACAGTCTGTTCAATACCATGATGCGCAACAGTGCCTCAAGGTTCATCTTGTGCCGGGTTCGCAACCGCAAGACTTTTCGAAGGCGATCCAGCCCCAGTTGTTTCCATATCATGGAAAGTGCCCAGACATCACCAAAGGCACGGGAGGAATCAAAGGAAACGGGGGCATCTGATACATCTGACTCATGCTTTTCCATGCCAAGGATGCGCGAAAGACCGGCATGGACAGACTTGAGGGACTCGGGTTGCTCTAATCGCCCAAGGGTAGCGATGGTTCGCTGCCTCGGTCGCCCCTTTTCATCGCGGAAGGACTCGACAAGTTGGACGTATTGCCTTGGCCCTGATTTTGTGATTTTTATATACATGCCCGCACAAAAAACTTTTGTTTGCAAACTATAAAAACAGTATAACATATATGACATGCCACTACAAGAATTCAGGCAAAAAAAGAGAAAAAACTACGCCAATGCTGGATTTGAGGGTAATCAGGCTTCTGCAAACTGTCGAACTTGGGTGACTACGCTCTGAAGCGGCTTTTACGCTGATCCCACTGGCGATGTGAGTTGCCC
>JAAZED010000247.1 GCA_012512465.1 Oxalobacter sp.
GCAATAAACTGGTCACCCCGTTTCTGGGCTTCCTTGTCTGACAGATTAAGTAACGCCAGCAATTCCCGTCCTACCTGCACATCCCCGCCGGTACCCGATACTTTCGGGAGGCGGTCAAGGGCGCTTTTCAGCCCCGAGTCCAGCGCATTGACGTTCACACCCGCTCTTTGTAACAGTGATCTGGCGCTGCCGTCATTCTGCTGCAAAAGCGCCATGGTCAAATGCACGGGATTGATATACTGGTTATCGTTTCCAACCGCCAGGCTGTGTGCGTCTCCAATGGCTTCCTGCAGTTTTGTTGTCAATTTGTCTTGACGCATTGCATTCTCCAAATGATTAATTCCGATTCTTTGTAAATGGGTGCAACAACTTCAATTTCAAGACATTTTCGGCTTTTTTGTCAGCGAAAATATCAAATAATGGCTAAAGGCAGGTCAATAAAGCTCAGGAAGACGCAAAGAGCCTGAAACAGGCAAAACCGGCAATGCAGAAAAGGATGGAGCCCAGCAGATGCAAAAGGACATGTCCGAGCATCCAGAGATATTCACCCCGCTGTAACAGCATGACCGACTCGGCAGAAAAAGTGGAAAAAGTGGTCAACCCGCCTAAAAAACCGGTGATAACAAAAAGACGCCACTCAGGGCTTAAGACAGTGGAATGATTGAAAAAAGCGACGGAAAGACCGACCAGGTAACCCCCAAGCAGGTTGGCCAAGAGGGTGCCAAGCGGCAAATGGGCATGAATGTGGTTCATCAGCACACCCAGCCCCCATCTGAGCCAGGCGCCAATCGCCGCACCAGCGCCAACCGCCAGCCAGCTCATTCCACGTCCTCCTTTTGCCACCGTTTTGCCGCGCTGGTATCGGCTGCTTTGGCATCCACCCAGCGCGAACCGACAGCCGTTGTTTCTTTTTTCCAGAAAGGCGCACGGGTTTTCAGGCAATCCATCATGAATTCACACGCTGAAAAAGCATCCGCACGATGTGAAGCCGCCACAGCAACCAGAACAATCTGCGCCATGGGTTCCAGCTTTCCGACACGATGGATAATCCGGGCAGCCAGGACAGGCCATCGTTCTTTCGCCTCCTCGACTATCTGCTGAAGCGATTTTTCCGTCATCCCCGGATAATGTTCCAGTTCCATCATCGAAACCGCTTCACCGTCACTTAGGTCCCGCACGGTGCCGACAAAGCTCACCACAGCGCCTATACTGGCGTTGCCGTCACGAAGACGGGCCAGTTCCACAGAAACATCAAAATCCCCGGTTTGAACACTGACAGACATGATGCCAATTACAGGTCAAAAAGAGAAGCATACCCGCAAACGTTCGCTTCTGCCAGATTCACCCGGCAAACAGGCAGACAGGGATATAAGGAATCGGTGATTAAAAAAAATCCTCCGGGGGCATAATACGCCCTGCCGGAGGATCAACCACGAGGAGAGAAATTTTTTACCCTATCGGCGAGCGCCTCCTTTGTGCCCGCCGCCCTGGGAAAACCTGCCGCCCGGACGTAGTCCTGCCTGGCGGGAAACATTTGCCGGTGGCGTCATGGCCGGGCGTGATGATGCACGGGCCATGCCCCCTGACTGATGTGTCCCGGCTGGCTGGCGAACGGCGGATTGTGAACCCCGTGACATGCGGGTATGCACCGCACTGACGTCCTGATGTGTTGCCGACGGATGGTTGTATCCCATGCTGCGGGACGGGTGCCCTGTCGTGGCAGAACGATTATGTGCCTGTCGATAGGCCGCAGCCATCCCGGGGCGCTGTCCCGGACGGCTGGTGATGGTGGATGGCCTGTTCTGGCCAGGTCTGATATATCCTGGTCGAACATGGCCTGAGCTGGCATCTCCTGGTCTTACACCTGGCCGCGCCTGATTATGGCCGTTTTGCCCCGGCCGGTTGCCCGGTCTGGCATGGTTCTGGCTCGGATGAGGTTTGACACCCGGCCTGACATGGCCGGGAGCGGTATATTTGGGCGGCGGGTTCCAGTGCACATGGCGGCGACGCCAGTCCATACGGCCATGGAAACGGGTATAGCTGAACCAGATACCGCTTCCCCACATGAAACTGCTTGAGTAATAACCCGGATACCAGGCATACCCCCGCCAGGGGGACCAGTAATAAGGCGCATAGCCTGGCCACGCCCAGGAACCGTAAACAATGGCCGGATTGTAGTAAGGCACATAAATCACCTCGCGGGATACCGGCTCAATCGCGATATTGTTGCCGGTCCTGATGACATTCATCCGTTCATCCGATTTGAGATTGCCTGCCGCACGTGCCTGGCGGCGAAGATGCTGAACACGCTCCATCATGTCTTCACGCTGTGCAGTGAAGACATTCCCCAGCTTCACCGTCCATTCCATATTGGAGGACATCGTGAAAAGCACATCGGGAAAAGCCAGGAGGGCCATCACACTGGCATGCCAGCCGAAACTCTCTGCCGCCTCAACTGCCGTGTCACCACTCAAGTCCGGATTCGCGTCAAGCCATCTGCCTGCCTCCACGACTTCTGCCGGATGTGATGACGCCATCAGCACCTGCAGCAGCAGCCCGTCGGGATACAGCGCAACAGGCGCCAGCATCTGATCCAGCTCGGCAGTTGTATAGCCTTTTTTCAGGGATGCCGTACTGATTGTTTCTGCATCGGCGGACATCACAGCAAAAAAGCAAAGAAACCCGGCAGATACGCTTGCCTGAAACCATCGTCTCAAGGGGACTTTCTTCCTGTGGGCGTTTCCCATATCAGCCTCTCTCGCCAGCAAACCGCATCAGCATGAAAGCGGTTTTTCGATAAGGCTATTATTTCGGATTCAGCCAACGCAAATTCTTTTTTTAACAAATTATTACATCTGCA
>JAAZED010000248.1 GCA_012512465.1 Oxalobacter sp.
ACCAGGCGCTGGCGTCTTTGCAGGTAGGCATCGCGGATGAATTCATATTTGTCGATGGCGGCATCATCAATGACCGATGCAGCGTCAATGAGTTCGGCGCGCTTGCTGATACCGCGAAGGGCAACCAGTCCCCACATGAGGCCTTCACGGCTGTTGCCGATATAGGTGATTGGGTCGCCAAACCAGTAGTCAGCAGGCGCCGCGATAGTGTCACGAATGGTGGACGGGCCCAGAATGGGGATTACGAAGTAAGGTCCGGGAGGTGCACCCCAGACACCAAGGGTCTGGCCGAAATCCTCATTATGTTTGGGCAGGCCGGCATCAGAGGCGACATCAATCAGTCCGCCAACACCGGCAAAGGTATTGATCATGATGCGGGAGACATCGGAGAACCCTTCATCGCCACGCCCCTGCAGAAAGTTGTTGAAAGCGATCCAGACGTCGGCGATATTGCCGAAGAAGTTGCTGACCATGGTCTGGATAACATCCGGTACCAGGTCATGGTAGCCATGGGCAATGGGTTTTACCACTACCGTATCCATCGCTTCATTGAAATAAAAGGCCTGACGGTTATATCCTTCCAGCGGATCGTTTGGGCTGTGTGTGCAACCGGTTATGAGCACAGCCAGGGATGCGGCCGCACAAATTTTGGTCAATTTTGAAGTGAGACTCATTTGTCAGGGTCCTTTTCTTCTGTCGCTTTACTGTAAATAAACTGGCTGATCAGGTTTTCCAGAACCATGGCGGATTGTGTCATGGTAATCTGGTCGCCGTTTGCCAGGTTGTTTTCATCGCCACCTGGCTCAATGCTGATGTATTGCTCACCCAGCAAACCTGATGTCAAAATCTTGGCACTGCTGTCTTTCGGAAACTTGTAACGCTCTTCAATCTGGAGCATGACCTGTGCCCGGAATTCCTCATCATCAAAGCTGATGTCCCCCACACGGCCAATAACCACACCGGCGCTTTTGATCGGTGCCCTTGGCTTTAAGCCGCCGATATTGTCAAAGCGGGTCGTAATGGAATAGGTTTTTTCAAACGATAGAGAACTCATGTTTCCTGCCTTGAGCGCCAGAAACATCAGAGCCAGTGCGCCAACAATGACAAAGAAACCTACCCAGATATCCAGAGATTTGCGTTGCATAAAAAAATAATACCAGTTAGTTTAGCAAACAGCCCATTTCGTGTTGTTGAAAAGAGACAGAAAACCGGCAAAGTGTCTCATATTTGACACAGACAGTTGAAATGGTCAAAAGTTGTCAAAATCACATAATTCAATTAAACATCAGCGCCGTCATCAAAAAATCCAGCCACAACACCAGAAGCGATGAATAAACAACCGTCCGGGTTGTTGCAGTAGAAACCCCTTCGGGGGTCGGGTTCGCCTCATATCCCTGGAAAAGCGCCAGGAATGTCACAGCAAAACCAAACACCAGGCTTTTGATCATCCCGTTTCCGATATCCAGCCAGATGTCGACATTGCTCTGCATCTGCGACCAGAATGCGCCCTCATCCACACCGATCAGGACAACCCCGACGATATAACCGCCCAAAATACCCACTGCGCTGAAAAGGGCGGCAAGAATCGGCATGGAAATGATGCCTGCCCAAAAACGTGGTGCTAAAACCCGGTGTACCGGATTGACGGCCATCATGTCCATGGCGGTCAGCTGTTCGCCGGCCTTCATCAGGCCGATCTCGGCGGTTAGCGAGGTGCCGGCCCGACCGGCATACAAAAGTGCCGTGATGACGGGACCCAGCTCACGAAGCAGGGCCAGTGCGACCAGTGTGCCCAGTGCCTGTTCCGATCCGTATTTGTTCAGGATGTAATACCCTTGCAGGCCCAGTACAAACCCGACAAAAAGGCCTGCTACCGTAATCAGCAAAACGGAGTGGTTGCCGATAAAATGAATCTGGTCGGTGATCAGGCGGGGCCTTCTGATGACCCGGACAATCGCGCCGGTCAGTGTCAGGAACATGCGGAAAGCATAGCCGATGCCGGCAACCAGTTTTCTGGTTTTGAAACCCAATGTGGCGATAGGCGCGATCATGCGGTTTTCTCCAGCCCCAGATCTTCAGCCAGTGATTTCCCGGGGTAGTGGAAGGGAACCGGGCCATCGGCCTGGGAATGCACAAATTGCCTGACGTATGGCTCATGGGATTCACGCATTTCCTGTGGGGTACCGTGGGCAACGATACGTCCTTCTGAAAGGAAGTAGACATAATCGGCAATGGTGAAGGATTCCTCCACATCGTGTGAAACCACAATCGAGGTGGAGTTCAGCGCGTCATTCAAGCGGCGGATCAGGTTGGCCGTCACGCCCATTGAAATCGGGTCCAGCCCGGCAAACGGCTCATCGTACATAATGAGTTCCGGGTCCAGGGCAATGGCCCTGGCCAGGGCGACACGGCGCGCCATGCCACCGGAAATCTCGGCCGGTTTCATATAGGCGGCATTGCGAAGCCCGACAGCCTGCAGCTTCATCAGCACCAGATCATGAATCAGCTCTTCGGACAGGTCAGTTTGCTCGCGCAAGGGGAATGCGACGTTTTCAAAAACCGACAGATCGGTAAAAAGGGCGCCATACTGGAATAACATGCCCATTTTCCGGCGCAGCCGGTAGACGCCTTCTGTATCCAGTTCATGGATCGGCTCGCCGCTGACAAGCAGCGTGCCGGCCTGTGGTTTAATCTGGCCGCCAATCAGGCGCAATATGGTTGTTTTTCCCGAACCGGATCCACCCATGACGGCAATGACCTTTCCGCGGGGAAAGGTCATGTTCAATTCCGACAGAATCGGGCGCTCACCATAACGGAAAGCCAGATCGCGAATCTCAACAATATTTGACACAGTATTAATAACAGGTACCTTAAAGTTTTGTATTGTAATGCAGAGCCCCGTTTTTATCTAATGCCTTTTTCCAAATTTCTGTATGTTTTGAGGCCTGACCCTAGCGGGTGACCGGCTTGTACCGGATCCGCTTGGGTTTGGCGCCTTCTTCACCCAGCCGCTTGCGTTTGTCTGCTTCGTATTCCTGATAATTCCCAGTAAAAAAGGTGACCTGCGAATTGCCTTCAAAAGCCAGGATATGGGTGGCAATCCGGTCCAGGAACCAGCGATCATGTGAAATCACGATGACGCTGCCCGCAAACTCCAGCAGGGCGTCTTCCAGCGCCCGAAGGGTTTCAACATCCAGATCGTTGGAGGGTTCGTCAAGCAGGAGGACATTACCTCCCTGCATGAGGGTTTTGGCCAGGTGCAGCCTGCCGCGCTCGCCACCGGAAAGGCTGCCGACGTTTTTCTGCTGGTCCGCGCCCTTGAAATTGAATCGTCCCAGATAGGCGCGTGCAGGCATTTCAAAGCGGCCAACGGTGAGGGTATCCGTGCCGTTACTGATATCTTCAAATACCGTCTTGTTGTTTTCCAGCGCCTCGCGGGACTGGTCAACCAGCGAAACCCTGACCGTTTGCCCGATCCTGATTTCACCCTCATCAGGCTGTTCCTGGCCGGTGATCATCCGGAAAAGCGTTGATTTGCCGGCACCGTTCGGCCCGATCACGCCAACAATGGCGCCTGGGGGAATCATGAAGCTCAGGTTTTCAATCAGCAGCCTGTCGCCATACCCTTTTGAGACGTTTTTGAATTCGATGACGTCATTGCCCAGCCGCTCTGCCACAGGAATGAATATCTCCTGGGTTTCGTTGCGTTTCTGGTATTCATATTCCGAGAGTTCATTGAAACGGGTAAGGCGGGCCTTGCTCTTAGCCTGTCGCCCTTTCGGGTTCTGCCGTACCCATTCCAGTTCCTTGGCAATGGTTTTCTGGCGGGATGACTCCGATGCCTCTTCCTGCTTCAGGCGAAGGCTTTTTTGCTCCAGCCAGGAACTGTAGTTGCCTTTCCATGGAATGCCCTGGCCCCGGTCCAGTTCTAAAATCCATTCTGCGGCATTGTCCAGAAAGTAACGGTCGTGGGTGATAGCGACAACCGTGCCGGGGAATCGATGAAGGAATTGTTCCAGCCAGTCGACTGATTCAGCGTCCAGGTGGTTTGTCGGCTCATCCAAAAGCAGCATGTCGGGCCGGGACAGCAGGAGGCGGCACAAGGCAACCCGGCGCTTTTCCCCGCCAGACAGGATGCCTATTTTTGCATCCCAGGGCGGCAGGCGCAGTGCATCAGCGGCCATTTCCAGTTGCTGATCCAGGTTGGTGCCATCTGCTGCCGCAATGACTGCTTCCAGGCGTGCCTGTTCTTCTGCCAGCGCATCAAAGTCGGCATCCGGTTCCGCATAAGCGGCATAAACCGCATCCAGTTTTGCCTGGGCCTCAAACACTTCGCCAAGGCCGCTTTCCACCGCCTGGCGTACAGTCTGCTCCG
>JAAZED010000249.1 GCA_012512465.1 Oxalobacter sp.
GTTTTTCTTTTTCACAAAAAGCGGCGCTGAGTCTGCCCTGCCCGAAGCCCGGCTCGATCATCGACGAATCCGGTGCGTCCACCTGCGCACACCCGTGTATGAATGCGACAACCCCCATCACCATCATGGCGGTGGCAAAAAGCCACGCCATCCGTGCCGTGCGTCCTGCGTTTTGACACATTGAAGCCGTTTCCTGCATATTTTTTTCCAGAGATAAAAAGACCCTGCTGCACCGGATTGGCACAAAAACCCAAAATGGTGTAACTTGGCCCTGTTGTATCACAACCCCGATCAGACCAGAATGCTTTTGCTCCATACCTGCTGCGCCCCCTGCTCCGCTGCCATCATTGAATGGCTCGTGGCACAGGGCGAGCATCCCACCCTCTTCTACTTCAACCCCAACATCTTCCCGCAGGAAGAATACGACATCCGCAAAAACGAATGCACCCGCTACGCCCAAAAGCTGGGGTTGACCATCGTGGATGGCGACTACGACCACCCGGCATGGCTGACCCATATCGCCGGCCTTGAAGACCAGCCGGAGCGCGGCTCCCGCTGCCAGGCCTGCTTCAACATGCGGATGCTTGCCACCGCACGCCGGGCAAAAGAAGCGGGCTTTTCCCGCTTTGCCACCACGCTGGCTTCCTCCCGCTGGAAAAGCCTTGAGCAGATCGCCACCGCCGGGCACCGGGCCGCAGAGGAAACCGGCGGCGTCACCTTCTGGGAAAAAAACTGGCGAAAAGACGGCCTTTCCGAGCGCCGCCGCATCCTCCTTGCCGAAAACGCCTTTTACAACCAGACCTACTGCGGCTGTGAATTCAGCATCCGCAACCCCTGAAATCGCATCGATTGCATCAAAAAGCTTCCACATATTTTGGCAACATCGGCCATATCATCGCTTACAATGAAGGCTGCGTTCGTCATCGGGGAAAGCATTCATGAAAAAAATACTTGCCATACTGGCAGTCATTACCCTTGCTACCGGCTGCACCATCTACAAGAGCGTTTCACATTACACGCCCGCCCCGGAGAATGTGGAAACCGTGCAGGCCACCGTCGAAATCCCTGTCAACATCGGCGAATTTGCCGACGCCAGCTTCAGGAAAGAGCTGACCTGCGGCAGCCTGGCTATCGTCGAAGCGCCACAGGACGGCTGGACCTATGCCGACGCCATCCGCTACGCCCTCATTGACGAACTCACCCAGGCTGAGCGCTATGACCCCGCCTCACCTGTCACCATCACGGCCCTTTTGAACCGCATTGACTTCGACACCGAAAAAGGCATGTGGATCATCCGCATGACGCTCACCTCCTCCAACGGCAGGACCATGACGATTGAGGAAACCCTGCGATACAGCAGCCTGGGCACCGGTGAAATCGCCTGCATGCAGGCCGCATCCAACTACCTGCCCGTACTCACCGCATTCATGAAGCAACTGCTGGCATCTCCCGAATTTGCCGAACTGGCAAAAAACACGCCGCCCCCGGCCGTCACGCCGGATGAAA
>JAAZED010000250.1 GCA_012512465.1 Oxalobacter sp.
CCGATACCGAGCAACCCGTTGTCGCACTGATCACCGAATGGCAAAACCAGGATGGCAAAATAGAGCAGCGTGACAAAGAATCCGAACTGGGTGGCACCATGCGCCTCGGTGCACAGACCTGTGCAATTGAGCCGGGTACCCTGGCGTCCGAGATATACGGCAATGTCGTGACAGAACGCCATCGCCACCGGTACGAAGCCAACAACCATTACCTCGACCGCATCAAGGACGCCGGACTCGTTGTCTCAGCCTGTACGCCTAATGAAAAGCTGTGCGAAATCATGGAGCTGCCCAAGAGTGCGCATCCCTGGTACATGGGCGTGCAGTATCACCCCGAATTCAAGTCAACGCCCCGTGAGGGCCATCCGCTCTTTATCGCTTTCGTTGAAGCAGCATTGAAGCACAAAGAAGCGCAACACAACGTACAAGAAAGGGCAGCATGAAACTCTGCGGCTTTGACACAGGGCTGAATCAGCCCTTTTTCCTTATTGCGGGCCCGTGTGTCATCGAATCACACCAGCTCGCCATTGATACCGCCGGCGCACTGACCGAAATGACAAAGCGCCTGGGCATACCATTCATCTACAAATCATCCTACGACAAGGCCAATCGCTCCTCCTCATCCTCCTTCAGGGGGCCGGGAATAGAGAAGGGGCTGGAAATCCTGGCAGATGTCAGAAAACAGTTCAATGTGCCGGTCATCACCGACGTCCACAGCGAAGATGAAATCATCCCGGCAGCCAAAGTCGTCGATGTCATCCAGACACCGGCTTTCCTGTGCCGTCAGACCGATTTCATCCAGGCATGCGCCAGGAGTGGCAAGCCGGTCAACATCAAAAAGGGCCAGTTCCTCGCACCGGACGACATGCTCAATGTCGTGGCAAAAGCCCGGGAAGCCGCCAAAGAGGCCGGTGTCTCCGAAGACAATTTCCTTGTCTGCGAAAGAGGCGCATCCTTCGGATACAACAACCTGGTCTCCGACATGCGTTCACTCGCCATGATGCGAAAGACCGGCTGCCCGGTTGTATTTGACGCCACCCATTCCGTGCAATTGCCCGGCGGGCTTGGCACTTCTTCAGGCGGCCAGCGCGAATTTGTACCTGTTTTGGCACGTGCAGCGGTTTCTGTCGGCATATCCGGGCTTTTCATGGAAACCCATCCCAACCCTGCAGAAGCCAAATCCGATGGCCCCAACGCCGTGCCGCTTGACCGGATGGAAGAACTCCTGGCCACGCTGCTCGAGCTGGACCGTGTCGTCAAGAAAACAGGCTTTCTCGAATTTGATTTTGCATAAACCACCAACCCGACGTTTTATTCAATAAAGGAACCATCATGAGTGCTATCGTAGACATCATCGGGCGTGAAATCATCGATTCTCGCGGCAATCCGACGGTAGAATGCGACGTGTTGCTCGAATCCGGAGTCATGGGTCGCGCAGCCGTACCGTCCGGCGCTTCCACAGGATCGCGCGAAGCCATCGAGCTGCGTGACGGCGATGTCAGCCGCTACATGGGCAAGGGCGTGCTTACTGCCATCGAGCATATCAATACCGAGATCGCCGAAGCCATCATCGGGCTGGATGCCAGCGAACAGGCTTTCCTCGACCGGACACTGATTGACCTGGACGGCACCGAAAACAAGAGCCGCCTTGGCGCCAACGCCACGCTGGCCGTTTCCATGGCGGTTGCGAAAGCTGCCGCCGAAGAGGCGGGTCTGCCGCTTTACCGTTACTTTGGCGGCTCCGGCGTCATGCAGATGCCTGTGCCCATGATGAACGTCATCAATGGCGGGATGCACGCGGACAACAACCTCGACATCCAGGAATTCATGATTATCCCTGTCGGCGCACCCAGCTTCCGGGAAGCCGTGCGCTATGGCGCGGAAGTCTTCCATACCCTGCGAAAAATCCTGCACGACCGCGGCCTCAATACCAACGTCGGAGACGAGGGCGGCTTTGCCCCATCCGTTGCCCACCATGAAGAAGCCATCCAGCTCATCATACAGGCCATCCAGCAGGCAGGCTACGAGCCGGGCACCCAGATCGCCCTGGGCCTGGACTGCGCCGCCAGCGAATTCTACAAGGATGGCCGCTACAACCTCTCCGGGGAAGGACTTTCCCTTTCCGCCGCCGACTTTACCAACCTGCTTGAAACCTGGTGCGACAAGTATCCCATCATCTCCATCGAAGACGCGATGGCAGAAAGCGACTGGGAAGGCTGGGCAATACTCACCAAAGCGCTGGGAAAAAAAGTCCAGCTTGTGGGAGATGACCTCTTTGTCACCAACACCAAGATCCTGCGTGAAGGCATCAGCAAGGGTATTGCCAATTCCATCCTCATCAAGATCAACCAGATCGGCACGCTGACCGAAACCTTCGCTGCCATCGAAATGGCCAAGCGGGCAGGCTACACCGCTGTTATCTCGCACCGTTCGGGCGAAACAGAGGATTCCACCATCGCAGATATCGCAGTCGGCACCAATGCCCTGCAGATCAAGACCGGCTCCATGTCGCGCTCTGACCGCATGGCAAAATACAACCAGCTGCTGCGCATAGAAGAAGACCTCGGCGAAATTGCCAGCTACCCGGGCAAAAACGCCTACTACAACCTGAAATAACCCCTCCAGACTGCCGGTATCCCACCGGCAGTCTGGTATGAGGTGCCCGAACAGTGCGTCTGATTACCATTGTCCTTGCCGTATTGCTGTTGCTCATCCAGTACCCGCTGTGGATGGGCAAGGGCGGCTTTTTCCGTGCGCGCGAGCTTTCCCTGCAACTGGAGGCCGCACAGGAAAAAAACGAGGACTACCGCCTGCGCAACGCCAAGCTGGCGTCCGAGGTGCGTGATCTTGAAGTCGGTACCGAAGCCATAGAAGAGCGCGCCCGCTTTGAACTGGGCATGATCAAACGGGATGAAATCTTTATCCAGGTGATCGACACCTCCAAATTCCCCGGCAAGGGCAAGCCCGTAGAAGGTGATCTGGCCCTGCCAATCGCAAAACCCGAAGCCGCGCCCACAGACACAAAGCCGGCCACGCAGGAGGCAGACAAGCCTGCAGCAGCGCAAAGCCAGCCCTCAGGGCAGACAACCACTTCCAAACCATCCGCACAGGCTGCACCCGCACAAAAACCCGCTGCCAATTCGTCTGCGGGCACAGCAAACAAGCCTACAGCAAATACAAAGCCGAAATGACCGCAAAAAACGCAAAATAAGCCCGAGATTTATTTGACATCGGCCCAGAGCATGCTTATAATCTTCTTCTTTATTCCCTGATAGCTCAGTTGGTAGAGCGACGGACTGTTAATCCGCAGGTCCCTGGTTCGAGCCCAGGTCGGGGAGCCAGAATACAAAAAGGCCCACATGAAAATGTGGGCCTTTTTTTCATTAGTTCTGAAAATTTTTGGGGATGGCGCCTAGCTTGTTAACAGTGGTGCTATCTGTTCCAAAGCTGAATTTTATCAATAACCATTTGCATATCTCTTTTCCATTCAAATCTTCCCGACATATTTTCTACTGTCATAAAAGGAGAACACTGCACGGCAAACTTCGTCTTGTCGATGCTCTTCCTGTTCAACTTTTCTTCAATAAAAGAAGGTGTTTTTGCTCTTATTTTCGGGAAGAAATTTTCAAAAGCTTCTGGTGAATCCAGATTTTCTATATTTAATGCTGAGGCAATAACACTTCCC
>JAAZED010000251.1 GCA_012512465.1 Oxalobacter sp.
GGGCACAGATCCTGGGCAAAACAGCGGTGGAACTGGCAGAAGGGGAAGGGCTGGAAGCTCACGCAAAGAGTGCCGCCTACCGGATGAAAAAAGACTGACGCTTAAGGAGAAATTCCTGCGTTTTGAATAAAGAAAGACAACATGTCGCTGATTGAAAATATCATCCGCCCGGATGTCCGTGCGCTGGATGCCTATCATGTGCCGGACTCAGCCGGCTTCCTGAAACTGGACGCGATGGAAAACCCGTATCGTCTGCCAGAGAACATGCAGAAAAAACTCGGGGAACACCTGGCTGAAGTCGCGCTGAACCGTTACCCGGTTCCCTCCTATACGGAACTGAAGGCAAAAATACGGGAAACGCTGGGCATACCCCCGGGCTATGATGTGATTGTCGGCAATGGATCGGATGAACTGATCGTCATCGTCTCTACCGCCCTTGCCCGCCAGGACAGGCGTGCCAAAGTGCTGGCGCCTGTGCCGACTTTTGTCATGTACGCGCTTTCCGCACAGTTTGCCGGCATGGAATTTGTCGGTATCCCGCTGAAAGCGGATTTTTCACTGGATATGGATGCCATGCTTGACGCCATCCGGGTACAGCGGCCGTCCGTCCTGTATCTTGCCTATCCCAACAACCCGACGGGCAATCTCTTTGACTTAGAGGATATGCTGGCCCTGATCGAAGCCATGAAAGATATCGGCATCGTGATCAGTGATGAGGCCTACCAGCCGTTTGCACAAACCAGCATGATGTCATACCTGCCCAAATACCCGAATCTGGTGGTCATGCGAACCGTATCCAAGCTGGGGCTGGCAGGGGTGCGCCTGGGTTATATGTCGGCCTCATCAGAACTGCTTGCCGAGTTTGACAAGGTGCGCCCTCCCTATAACGTGAATGTACTGACAGAAGCTGCGGTAACGTTTGCCCTTGACCATATTGATGTCTTTAACAGGCAGGCCGCCGCCCTGCGAGGCGAACGCGAAACGCTGTCTGCCGCACTCTCGGCGCTGCCGGGTATCGAGGTACTGCCATCTTCGGCCAATTTTGTTCTGGTTCGCCTTGAAAATGCCGATACAGTTTTTGAAAAACTGCTGGCAAAAAAGATTCTGATCAAAAATGTAGGTAAAATGCATATATTGCTTGATAATTGTCTGCGTATAACTGTCGGCACGCCTGAAGAAAACAAGCAGTTTCTCGAATTGTTCAGCGCCTGCCTTTCCCAACCTGTCTGAAAATTGCTATGTCTGCTCCAAGAACCGCCGAAATCACACGTAATACAAAGGAAACCCAAATCAGGGTTGCCATCAATCTCGATGGAACCGGTCAGTTGAATACGGTTACCGGTGTACCGTTTCTGGACCATATGCTGGACCAGATCGCCCGGCACGGCCTGGTTGACCTCACCATTGAAGCCAATGGTGATCTCCACATTGACGGACACCACACGGTTGAGGATATCGGCATCGCCCTGGGACAGGCCATAGCGAAGGCAATTGGCGATAAAAGCGGCATCCGCCGTTATGGACATGCCTATATCCCGCTGGATGAAGCGCTCTCACGTGTCGTGATTGATTTTTCCGGGCGGGCTTATCTCGAATTCAATGTCGACTTTACCCGTCCGACATCCGGTACATTTGATCTGGATCTGGTACAGGAATTCTTCCAGGGGTTTGTCAATCATGCCCAGGTGTCGCTGCACATTGACAACCTGCGCGGAAAGAATGCTCACCACCAGTGCGAAACCATCTTCAAGGCCTTCGGACGTGCCCTGCGCATAGCAGCGGAATCCGATCCGCGTGCTGCGGGCATGATTCCGTCAACCAAGGGGACTCTGTAAAACAACTCCCGAAAGCACTGTTACTGACGGCTCACCCCTATGAGAAAAATTGTTGTTGTTGACTATGGCATGGGCAATCTGCGCTCCGTGGCACAGGCACTGCGCGCTGTCGCCCCCGAAGCGGACGTAAGAATTTCCGGCGAAATTGCCGACATCCGCGAAGCGGAACGCATCGTTTTACCCGGCCAGGGCGCCATGCCGGACTGCATGCGCTCCCTGCGTGAATCCGGCCTGCAGGAAGCCATGATCGAGGCTGCCCGCTCAAAACCCATTTTCGGCGTCTGCATTGGCGAACAGATGATGTTTGACTGGAGTGAAGAAGGAAATACCCCCGGGCTGGGCCTGCTGCCCGGAAAAGTGATCCGTTTTCGCCTGGAAGACCAGTTGCAGCCTGACGGCACACGGTACAAGGTACCGCAAATGGGATGGAACCGGGTACAACAAACCACATCGCATCCGTTATGGAAAGATATACCGGACAACAGCCATTTTTATTTTGTGCACAGCTTTTATGCCATACCGGAAAATACGGCACATATCACCGGTCAGACGGAGTACGGACTGACTTTCTGCTGTGCCGTAACTCATGAAAATCTGTTTGCAACCCAGTTTCATCCTGAAAAAAGTGCTGAAGCAGGGTTACAACTGTATAAAAATTTCATAAACTGGAATCCTTGAGTAAAAAATAATTTTTTATCATTTTTTTTCTGATCTTTCATCATGCTGCTCATACCTGCTATCGACCTGAAAGATGGTCGCTGTGTTCGCCTCAAACAAGGCGATATGAACCAGGCCACCGTTTTTTCCGATGATCCTGCCGAAATGGCCTTGCACTGGCTTGAGCAAGGCGCCCGGCGTTTGCATCTGGTTGACTTAAATGGTGCCTTTGCCGGAAAACCGGTCAATGAATCTGCTGTTAAAAACATTATCCGTGTCGTACAGGATTATGCGGATGACAATGATCTCGAAGAGATCCCTGTACAGCTTGGTGGCGGCATCCGTGATCTTGATACGATTGAACGCTTTTTGGACCATGGGCTGAGCTATGTCATTGTCGGAACGGCTGCCGTGAAAAATCCCGGCTTTCTGCAGGATGCCTGTGGCGCCTTTGCCGGCCATATCATTGTCGGACTGGATGCACGGGACGGAAAAGTGGCAACCGATGGCTGGAGCAAGCTCTCACGGCACAACGTCATTGAGCTGGCACAGAAGTACGAAGGCTACGGCGTCGAATCCATCATCTATACCGATATCGGACGCGACGGCATGATGTCCGGTGTGAATATCGATGCCACGGTCAATCTGGCCCGTGCCGTCCGTATACCGATTATTGCTTCAGGCGGCGTCCACGACATCCGGGATGTGGAAGCACTTTGCGAAGTGCAGCATGAAGGCATTGAAGCCGTCATCTGCGGCCGTTCCATCTATGAGGGCACACTTGACCTGGAACAGGCACAGGCACGCGCTGACGAATTGTCCGATGAATAAGCCTGCCGCCCGTTCGCGGTAAACCTGGGGCTTTTCATATACAATCACCAGGGGCAGTCTTTATTAATTGGCCTGCCCCTAAAGCAATGTATACCGTACGGCATTGTCGTAAGGTATACGCTGCATTTATTTTTAAGACAGGAAATACCCCATGCTGGCAAAAAGAATTATTCCCTGCCTGGATGTCACGGCAGGCAGGGTTGTAAAAGGCGTCAACTTTGTTGATCTGCGTGATGCGGGAGATCCGGTTGAAATTGCGCGCCGCTACAACGAACAAGGCGCTGATGAACTGACCTTCCTCGATATCACGGCAACCAGTGATCAACGTGACCTTATCCTGGATATTATCGAAGCCGTTTCCGCCCAGATCTTTATCCCGCTGACTGTCGGTGGCGGTGTCCGGACAGTGGATGATGTCCGCCGTCTTCTGAATGCAGGTGCGGACAAAGTCAGCATCAACTCCTCCGCTGTCACCAATCCGGAACTGGTAGCCGATGCCGCCAGCCGTTATGGATCACAATGTATCGTGGTGGCCATTGATGCCAAACAGGTGGGGCCGGATCGCTGGGAAGTTTTCACGCATGGCGGGCGCACCCCGACCGGCCTGGATGCTATTGAATGGGCAAAAAAAATGGAAGCCCTTGGCGCAGGCGAAATCCTTCTGACCAGCATGGACCGTGATGGCACAAAAAGCGGTTTTGATATTCCGCTGACGCGCGCTGTGTCGGATGCTGTCAATATTCCGCTGATTGCCTCAGGCGGTGTCGGCAATCTGCAGCATCTGGCCGATGGCATCCTCGAAGGACACGCCAATGCCGTGCTGGCTGCCAGCATCTTTCACTATGGTGAATTCACCGTACAGGAAGCCAAGCGCTTCATGGCTGAACGGGGAATCGAGGTCAGGCTGTCATGACGGGAAAAGGCTGGCTGGAAACAATCCACTGGGATGACGACGGGCTGGTTCCTGTCATTGCACAGGAAGCGGCAACCGGTACCATCCTCATGTTTGCCTGGATGAACCATGATGCCCTGATACAAACGGTCCAGACAGGTAAAGCGGTATACTGGAGCCGTTCAAGAAAAAAGCTGTGGCATAAGGGCGAGGAATCAGGACATACGCAAAAGGTGATCGACATGCGTATCGACTGCGATGAAGATGTCCTGCTGTTGCTGGTGGAGCAGGCTGGCGGTATTGCCTGCCACACCGGTCGTCAATCCTGCTTTTACCAGCAGTTCCAGGGTGACGTTTCGACAGGCCGGTGGGTCGCTGTCGACCCTGTATTGAAAGATCCGAAACAAATATACCAATGAACAATACGTTGCAAAGACTCTCTGCCATCATTGAATCGAGAAAACCGGCCAACGGTGGTGACCCGGAAAAATCGTATGTTGCCCGCCTGTTGACCAGGGGTGACGATGCCATTCTGAAAAAAATCGGGGAAGAAGCAACCGAAACCGTCATGGCTGCCAAGGATGCGCGAAATGGCGGCGATGCCGCAAAAATCGTTTCCGAATGTGCCGACCTGTGGTTTCACTCGCTGGTTCTGCTGGCGCAATTTGGCCTGACACCCGATGATGTCATGGATGAGCTTGCACGGCGTGAGGGAATTTCAGGCATCGAAGAAAAAGCCGCTCGCAAGGATATCCTGCGGGAAGCGGACGAAAACCAAAAAAACTGAAGGAGAAACTGATGGAGAATTGTCCTTTCTGCAAAATCATTGAGAGACGGCTGCCAGCAGATATTATTTATGAAAATGACAGAATCCTGGTTTTCAAGGATATCAATCCGGCCGCTCCGGTTCATTTTCTGATCGTGCCAAAGCAGCATATCCCGACACTCTCTGATTGCCACGAAGGCCATACCGCCATCCTGGGAGAAATGATGGCCGTGGTTCCGCGAATCGCGGATATGCAGAAAATAGGGGTAGTCGGCAGTACGCCCGAGACCCGCACCGGGGGCTACCGTGTCATCATCAATGCCGGTCCGGACGGCAGGCAGGAGGTATACCACCTGCATGTCCACATGATCGGTGGGCCGCGTCCGTGGAAAGACAATAAATAATCCGGTCTTTGAACCGACCAGAAATCAGGCGGATAGCGGCAACGTTATCCGCCTGATTGTTCTTCCAGACGCTTTCTTGAGGGCCGCTTGCCAACGGTCACTTCCAGCGGCACATCCTTGCCGTTTCGCGATACCGTCAAACCAACCTTGCTGCCCGGCTCCAACAGCGCAATCATGTTGAACATTTCTGTCATGTTTGCGATTGGCTTGTCGCCAACAGCCAGCAGGATATCTCCGGGCTTCATACCGGCTTTGTCCGCCGGACCATTTTTGAGAATTGCCGCAATAATCACGCCGCTTTTCTGGCTCAACTGGAGATTTTCAGCCAGCTCTGGCGTGATATCCCGAGGCTCCACCCCGATCCAGCCCCGTACCACCTGCCCCTTGCTGATGATGGATTCCATCACCGTCTTCACCGTTGATACCGGAATGGCAAAACCGATGCCCAGTGATCCGCCGGTGCGTGAATAAATGGCTGAATTGATCCCCAGAAGGTTTA
>JAAZED010000252.1 GCA_012512465.1 Oxalobacter sp.
CAGAAAGACAACTATGAAAGTACCGGGTACCAGCGCGGTGGGGCTGTTGTCATCGTGCCGGATTCGATTGTGACAGAAAAGAGAGAACTCAAGGGTCGGGCTGTCCTGGTCAAAAGCGGTAAAATTGCCCAGATCGTGACGGCAGCCAATGCGCGCAAGCTGGCAAACCAGCACCGGGCAGCCCTTGTTCTGGCACCGGACCATGTTTTCTCCCGGCTTCATCAATGCCTATCATCAACTTTCCTATGACCATAAGGGGCCGCTGACGATACTGACCTGTCCCAAGGCGGAGTATGGCGACAAGGACCCGCGTCAGCGATATGACCAGCGCCAGGACCGGCTTTCTGGGTGCCGCCGTTTTACCCGGCTGCATTTTCACCAGGACAGGGATACTGAAACACTGGCCTTTAATGAATTGCGTCACCTGGTGGGGGGGGGCCACCAGCATGGTGGGGCCGGACGGGGCTCCCGGATTTGTGCGCAATTTCGGGGTGGATAATAATGAGGCGTTGCGCGAGAGCCTGAAATCCCGGCGGGTGATTGTCGACGCTTTTCCACTGGGCGATACCGGCTGCAAACACCAGGTGGGCAATGGGGATAAATATCCGACCCATCCGGACAAGGCAAGCGTGAAGGGCGCGGTGTATATCGCCCCGGTGGCGGCGGGCCTGGACCGGCAGGCCAGGAATGAGTATCTCAATCTTTCCAGTGACAAGGGCAGGCGTGTGAATATGCTGGGCAGGCATACCGGTTTTGTCCACCTGATGGCGCTTTTGCCGCAGGATGTGAAGGCGTTTGCCCAATCCGGCTCAACCAGCCTTCTGGGCGAACTGGCGGTGGTTTATGCCTTTAATGAAAAACTGCCAAAGAAAGCGGCGTTTTCCGACAGGGAAATATGGCGCATGGTGACGGCCAATCCGGCCCGGCTGCTGGATGTAAGCCGCCAGCTTGGGGATATACGCACCGGGATAGTGGCAGACCTGGCGCTTTTCAGAAAGCGGGAAAATATCTCGTACCGTTTATCATGTGGTGATAACGGCAGGTCTTGAGGAAGTGGACATGGTGATGCGAAGGGTAACAAGCAAAATGTGCCTCGCCGTCGCGCCTACGGCCTCTCCCGCTTCATCCATGACGGCTGTGCGGCCATCCGGTCAAGCAGCATGATATTTTCGCCTTTGGGACGGAGACCGTGCCGGTTGTTGTGCGTCCCTTTTTTAAGGGGTGTATCGGCATGAAAAACGCGTGTCAGCACGAGGGAAATGAAGTGGCAGCCGTCCTTGTTTTCCTGTTTTTGCATGTCAGTGCACTTCCCCGAGTTTTTCCTGTGCATCGTGGTTGCCCAGCGCGGCGGCCTTGCGGTACCAGTCAATTGCAATGGCCTTATCCTGGCTGACCCCTTCGCCGGTTTCGTACATGGCGCCCAGCAGGTATTGGGCCGGGGTGTATCCTGTCACGGCGGCTTTCCGGAACCATTCAGCAGCGATTGTGCTGTCAACGGGTACGCCCTTTCCTTGCACGTAGATGAGGCCGACATGGTACTGGGCTTCCGGCAGTCCCTGGTTGGCAGCCTTGAGGTACCAGGACAGAGATTGCGCCGCATCGTAAGATGCGCTGCCCTGGGCGCCGTAGATGGCGCCCAGGGCGTACTCTGCCTCGGACATGCTGTTTGCCGCGGCTTTTTCGAGCCACATGATGGCTGTGCCTACATCCTGCTCTACTCCGGTACCCTGGTAGTAGGCGATGCCGGTGTTGAACTGGCCGCTGGCGTTGCCTTCTTCTGCTGCCGTCCGGTACCACTCGGCAGCCATGCTGTCATTTTTTTCGGTGCCGACACCCATGGCGTACATGTTGCCAAGGGCGACAGCAGCATCGCTTTCGCCTTTGCCTGCGGCAATTTCAAACCAGCGAAAGGCGTCTGCATCGTTTTGGGGTACACCGCGCCCGGCAAGGGTCATGCCGCCCAGCGCAACCATGGCCTGGGCGTGGCCCTGGGCGGCGGCTTTGAGGTACCAGCTGTAAGCCTTGTTGTAGTCTTTGGGGACGCCCCAGCCATTGGCGTATTTTCTGCCCAGGTCAAACTGGGCATCGGGATAGCCCTGTGAGGCGGATTTGTGGCACCACTCGGCGGAGAGCTTGTGATCCTGTTTAGCACCGGATTTACCGGTTTCATGGTAGTGGGCCAGAGTGTGCTGTGCCTGGGGGTCGCCCAGTGCCGCATTTTCCTCGGCGTCTGCCAGTGTCATGAGGTGGGTGTTGGGGATGTAGGTGCCTTTGGGCAGGGAAAGGTCTGCCGCACCAGCGGCAAGGGGCAGCGCCAGGGCAAGGCAAAGGGCACTGAAAAGGCGGGACATTTTCATGGCGTCTTCCGTGACAGGGAGGGTGAATGCAAATGATCGTCCCATACTTTGGAAGACGGGGTTTTGATGCATTCTCTGTTACAGGTGCGATGTCTTTTCCCTTTGCGTTATCGCAAAGGAGGTACCCTGCAAGGGGTGCTGATCAGTAAACGGTCTTGAGTACGGTAATGTCGAGGCTGTCGGTCTTGCCGCTGATGGCCTGGCCAAAGGTGGTAAAGTGCGGGCTGGCATTGTGCGTGTCGATGGCAGTCTGGTCTTTCCATTCCTCGAGTATGACGGTTTTGAGTGGATTGGCAATATCCTTGCAGATGAGGTAGGAAAGACAACCGGATTCTTTGCGGCTGGCGTCAGCCAGCGTCCGGATGGCGGTGTCGAGTGCCTGGGCGTGGTCGGCTTTGGCGGTAAGGGTGGCGACGATTTTCAGTGAAGACATGGGTATCCTTTTGATAAGGGGCTTAGGGCGTGTTAACACTAAACAACCTGCTGCAAAGCCGTTATGTTCCAAATGGCTGCGTTACCTCGAAAAATCTGGATTTGATGGTGATTGACCACACCTGTACCCAGATTTTCCGATGCGTCTTGCCCTTTGAAACAAAACGACTTTTCGTGAACGGCGGTTAAATGTTAACACGCCCTGGATCAGGACTATTGTACTCCTGTGCTGATGCTGTTAGAGTCTGTAAACACTATCAGCATAGAAAGCTTTACCGACAAGTGTAAGGAAAATGGGGGGCTTTTTTCACAAGCTACCGGTCTCAGGGCCGTGGTGAGGGTGATGACAATGCGGTGGTGATTTAAAAGAAAATGCCGGAA
>JAAZED010000253.1 GCA_012512465.1 Oxalobacter sp.
AGACAAAATGAATCTGATTCAACAACTTGAAAAAGAAGAAATAGAGCGTTTGGGAAAAAATATTCCCGAGTTTGCCCCAGGTGATACCGTTGTCGTTAACGTGAATGTGGTTGAAGGCAACCGCAGGCGTGTGCAGGCTTATGAAGGTGTGGTTATTTCACGCCGCAATCGCGGTCTGAATTCCAACTTCATCGTGCGCAAGATTTCATCCGGTGAGGGTGTGGAAAGAACTTTCCAGCTGTATTCACCGCTGATTGCTTCAATTGAGGTCAAGCGCCGTGGTGACGTTCGTCGCGCCAAGCTGTACTATCTGCGTGAGCGTTCAGGCAAATCCGCACGAATCAAGGAAAAGCTGCCCAGCCGGGCTGCCAAGAAGGCTGCAGAATAAACCGGTCTTATCGTCGGATAAAAGGGGCATCGCAGAAGGTGCCCCTTTTGCATTTTGAGGAGGTAAAACGTGGCTGAACCAGGTCTGGACCCCGAAACTTTTGCCATTGATTCAGTGGCTGATGAACCGCAGGTTCCCGAAGACAGGATGAATGTCAAATGGCTGCGTTACCGCTTTGCCAATCCCCGCCCATGGACACCCGAACGCCTGGTTGAAAGCCCTCTGTGGCGAGGGAGGAACAAATGGGTGCCTGCCGCAGTGCTGGTTCCGCTTATCGCCAAGGCAGATGACGATCTGTGGGTGATGCTCACGCGCCGTGCCGCGCACCTGCATGACCATGCCGGACAGGTCAGTTTTCCTGGAGGGCGTGTGGATTTGACTGACTCATCCCGCATTGAAACCGCATTGCGGGAAATGGAGGAAGAAGTCGGTGTTGAGCGCGAACAGATCGAAATTCTTGGCACGCTGCCGGAATACCGGACCGGTAGCGGTTACAGCGTAACGCCGGTTGTTGCGATCGTTCGCCCCCCTTTCACTATCCGCATAGACCCGATGGAAGTCGCAGAAGTGTTTGAGGTTCCCTTTTCCTTTCTGATGACCGGCACCAATTACCAGCGCCGTTCAGCAGAGCTCCCGAATATCGGTTTGAGGACCATTTACACGGTTCCTTATGGCGACCATATGATCTGGGGGGCCACAGCAGGCATGCTGCGTAATCTTTTTCACTTTATGCGGGCATGAGAGTGCCTTCAGGCCGCTGTCAACACGCGCTGTTTCCTGATGTGTTTGATTCCGGCCCGGGGGTGAGGTATCGTAGCGGCTTGGGGTGTTGTCCGGAATTCGCATGATTTTCTTCTCGATTTTTTTTGCGCTCGTCATTGATCATTTCAGGCCAATGCGATTGAGCAATCCTGTGCTGGCAGGGGTTCGCGCGCTGGCAGATAAAATCGAGACATGGTTTAATGCCGGGCATCTGCAACACGGGAAGATTGGCTGGTTTGTCCTCGTTTTGGGCATGACGGTACCGATACTGGCGATTTACTGGGTCTGCCTTTCCCTGAATGCCTTTCTTGCGATGATTTTCAATGTGGTAATTCTTTACTTCTGCATGGGGTTTAAGGATTACAGCCAGTACTTTTCCTCTATCCAGATTGCGCTGATAGTGGGAGACGAGCCAAAGGCACGCCAACTGCTTGCCGAGTGGAGTGGAAGGGACACCAGTACGTTTGAGGTATCTGAAATCATTCGCTTGTCCATTGAAAGAGCGCTTTTAACTTCCCACCAGCATGTTTTCGGGGTGTTTTTCTGGTTCATGATCCCTTATATCGGGCCTGCAGGCGCTGTGTTTTACCGGCTCGCAGCCTATCTTGTCAGAGCATGGGCAGAAAACGGGGATGTCCACCATGAAGCCTTTGGACGGTTTGCCTCACGCATTTTCTTCTGGATTGACTGGCTGCCTGTCAGACTCACCGCCATATGTTTTGCCGTTGTGGGCAATTTTGAAGATGCGGTTTATGCCTGGCGCAATTTTGCTGATCGCTGGGAAAACGCCAATACCGGGGTTTTGCTTTCAGCCAGCGGCGGCGCGCTGGGTGTGCGCCTGGGTACGCCAGAAGAAAAGGCGGCCAGGCTGTTACCCGTAGATGTCAGCACCATGGATTCAGATGGACTGGAAACGGAAAGCCAGCCTGGCGAAGAACCAAGCGTCCGTTTTTTCCAGAATACAACCGGTTTGATATGGCGGGCCCTGCTGTTGTGGCTTTTACTGTTTTTATTCTTTACCATAGTGGTCTGGTTGTTATAAAACCTCACAGTTATTGATATCATCTGGGCTTAATTGTCTGCAGAAACAGGAAATACGGATATCCGGAATATGGTTTCACCAATCACCTTTGTCAACGTCGCTGAAAAAATCACAACAGGGCTCCTGCCGGAGCACAGCAAGCAGGTTATTGATGCCTATGAGTTTGCTGTCGATGTTTATGATGACAAACAGCTTGACTCCGGACAGCCTGTTATTGATTTTGCGCGTACGGTTGGTGTGATTCTGTCAACGCTGAATACTGATGCTGAAACACGTATTGCAGGCCTTTTGATCCCCCTGCCGGAAATCAGTCCCGGGGAATGGGAAAAAATAGAAAACCGCTATGGTTCGGAAGTCGTCAGCCTGGTTGACAATGTCCGGCGGCTCCTGAAACTCAAGGATATCAGCGGTGGTCTGCTTCAGCCGCAAGTCAGCGGGAAAAACGCTGCCCAGTTTCGCAAGGATCAGGCGGAAACATTGCGGAAAATGCTGCTGGCGATGGCATCAGACATGCGCGTGGTACTGCTCAGGCTGGCGGCCAGGGTTGCCGGATTGCGCTATATCGCGGAAACCAAAAAACTCAATGAGGTCAGCGAGCACTATGCCCGTGAAACGCTGGAGCTGTATGCCCCCCTGGCAAACCGGCTGGGCATCTGGCAGATGAAGTGGGAGCTGGAAGATCTTTCCTTCCGTTTTCTCGAGCCCGATGCCTATAAATCCATTGCGAAAAAGCTGGAAGAAAAGCGCGTCGAACGGGAAGAGTTTATTGAAGACGCCATCAGGCGTGTCAAGGAAGAATTGAAAGCGGCAGGGATCAAGGCAGAAATTTCCGGCCGCCCCAAACATATTTACAGTATCTGGAACAAGATGCATGGGAAATCGCTGGATTTCGAGCAGATGCATGATGTCCGGGCGCTTCGCATTATCGTTTTCGATATCAAAACCTGCTTTGCCGTGCTTGACCTCATTCACCGGATGTGGACGCCGATCCTGGAGGAGTTTGACGACTATATTTCCCGCCCGAAACCCAATGGCTACCAGTCGCTCCATACCATTGTGGTTGCCGAAGACGGGCAGACGCTGGAAGTCCAGATCCGCACGGAAGAAATGCACAACTTTGCGGAATATGGCGTGGCCTCTCACTGGCGTTACAAAGAGACCGGCGGCTCGGATTTTGCTGCCCAGCAGCAGTATGACGAAAAAATTTCATGGCTGCGCCAGTTGCTGTCCTGGAAAGCGGAAGTGGCCGATACGGTTGCCGAACAGGATGATATCCATAGTGACTGGGTCAGGAAAATCAAGGCAACCACGCTGGATGACCGTATTTATGTCCTGACACCTCAGGCTCGTGTAATTGATCTGCCAAAAGGGGCAACGCCCATTGATTTTGCCTACCAGGTCCATACGGATGTGGGCCACCGCTGCCGGGGGGTACGGGTCGATGGGGCCATGGTACCGTTAAATACGCCATTAAAAAGCGGGCAGACTGTTGAAATCATCACGGCAAAAGGGATCGATGCCGGTCCATCGCGTGACTGGCTCACGCCGGGATTTGCCATCAATTCCCGGACCCACAACAAAATCCGGGCCTGGTTCAATGCGGTTGAGCATGAGGAAGCCATCGCCAATGGTCGTACCATCGTTGACAAGATCCTGCAGCGGGAGGGCAAAACATCGGTCAACCTGGAAGAACTCGCCCACAAGCTGGGTTATGCCAAGCTGGAAGAGTTTTTGCTGGCAGCAGGAAAAGACAAAATCAATACCCGCACGGTAGAACAGGTTTTGCATGGTGAAGAGCCGCTCAAGGAAACAAAAACTGAAGATATCGTGCTTCCCCGGAAAAGCCGGGCCTCCAGTATCATGCGCGGGGCAAAATCGGGTGTACTGGTTGTCGGTGCCGAAGGGTTGCTCACGCAGATGGCCAGATGCTGCAAACCGGCGCCGCCCGATCCGATTATCGGTTTTGTCACGCGCGGCAAGGGGGTTTCCATCCATCGTCCCGAGTGCAAGAATTTCCTGGAAATGCAGAAAAAATCTCCCGAACGGGTTATCGAGACGGATTGGGGAACATCCGATCCCGAAACCGTTTATCCGGTGGATGTTTTTATACTGGCAGGCGATCGCCAGGGGTTGCTGCGTGACATTTCCGATATTTTCATGCGGGAAAAACTCAATGTCATCGGAGTGAGCACCCAAAGCAACAAGGGACAGGCCCGCATGTCTTTCACGGCTGAAGTCGGTTCGACGGACAGCCTGAACAAGGCGATCCAGATGATCCGGGAAGTCCCCGGCGTTCTGGATGTCAAACGCCTCTGAACGGCGCATTTGCCTGCTTCTCCCCCGTTTTTTGCTCAATCATGCCGTTTTAGCTGTTACACTGTCAAAATCCGGGAACTGCTGCTGATCAGGCAGCAAGGCCTGCCGTTATATCAAGCATGAGAGGTACCGTAGTGAAAAAAATAAAGAAACTTCATTTGTTCATTCTGTCGCTGATTTTTGGTCTGACGGTGACCATCAAGCCGGCCCTTACCTCGAATTTCAGCCAGGAGAGTCTTCATGAGTGGATTCTCAATGGATTGCTGGTTGCCGCTATTGTAGGTTTTGTTGCAATGAAATATCTGAAAAGCAAAGGCAGGATTGATTAACCTGTTGCAGGCCGCAGTGATATGAAATGATTTTTTGCAGCCCGCTGAATTCGCGGGCTGTTTGTTTTTTGCAGCCAACCATCTTATATGCCACCCATTATTCATCTCCAGTCTGTATTGATCCGGCGCCTGCTCATGATTTTGCTGGCACCGTTTTTGCTGATCCTGATTCTCTGCATGCGGATTGGCAGAGGCATCATGTCCGGCCTTTCCGAGTTTTCAGAATTATTTACCGCCGTATGGCGGGGTTCCGAGGAAGATCCTCCCCTTTTACCCTGTCCGTTTTGCGGCGGGAAAGGCATACCACATGGATGGCGGACGCAAGGGGGGGCAACTGGCCCAGCCTGCGATAACTGCGGAGCGACAACCTGGTCGGCGGATACCTGGAATACCCGTATCACCCTGACTCAAGAGCAGCTGAAATCGGTACAACGCCATGATGACGATGCAGAATAATCCATGCGAACGCGGATCGTTTTGCCGGATTGATTAACTGATGCGGGGCGCCTGGATGATGCGTTTTTTTGTCATCGCTACTCTGGCATGTGCATGCCTGTCCGCGTATGCCAGGGATTGCCTCATTGCCGTTGATGCCGGGCACACCCGGGAAGAGCAGGGCGCAACAAGTGCGCGCGGCATAGGCGAGTGGCACTTTAATATTGCACTGGCAAAAAGGCTGGCGGTATTATTGGACAAGGCCGGGATACCCTATGTAC
>JAAZED010000254.1 GCA_012512465.1 Oxalobacter sp.
CCCCAGTTGCCTGCCAGACCCAGGTTGGCTGCGCCATCCCAGTCTTTCTTGCTAGCTGCTTTATTTGCGTCGTAGGCAGCGGTATTGGTGTTACCGTTGGTGCCATCAAACAGGTCAAAACGCTTTTCCAGTTCGAAGGTGGCTTTCAAACCACCGCCGAGATCTTCCGAACCACGGAAGCCGATGCGGTTGTTGATGTTTTCGCCCATGCGGACGTCACGGCCGGATTCCAAGATGTAACCGGTGTCAACAACACCATAAATGGTGACGTTGGATTGGGCATGTGCCACACCGGCAGCAGCGCCGAGTACAGCTAATGCGATTAAAGTCTTTTTCATTTTTCTTCCCTTTTAAGAGATGTGTTGAAAATCCGTAGTAAAAAATATCCTGCTAAAACTTCCGGATAAGTCATAGCTTAATCATATTGTGACCAACTTTCCAACAAATTAGTCACGGTCACAGCAAAATCAGGCAAAAAATCACAAAAATGAGACAAAACTGTTGTATTTTTGTAACACATCGCCAGCAGGCCTGCCTTTTTCCCGTATCAGGGAGAGAAAGAAAAACTGCTGTCATTCCCAAGCCGCCTGCCAAACGCCTGACAGTTTACAACCGGCAGCCTTGAGGAAAATATTAAAGCAATTTCTCAAGTTTGTTGCCGATTCAGGTCTGAATACACGGTTTTTTCCAGATTCCTGTTGCATAAATGAGACAACCACACCCGGCGTTTTACCAGCATGGCTGAAAACAACGTTTATTGGCCGTCTGAAAGTGACAGCATCCGCTCCACATAACGCGCAATCAGATCTACCTCAAGATTGACCTTTTTTCCTGGAGACAGGTTTTTCAATGTCGTCACTTCAATAGTGTGCGGAATCAGGTTGATGGAGAAAAGGCAGCCCTGATCCGTATCCTCGACGCGATTAACTGTCAGTGAAACACCGTCAACAGCAACAGACCCCTTGTAGGCAAAGTATTTCGCCATGTCCTTAGGCGCCTCAATGAGCAGTTCCCACGACTCCCCCACCGGATCAAAGCGGCTGACAACACCAATCCCGTCAACGTGCCCTGCCACCAGATGGCCACCCAGCCTGTCGTCCAGTTGCAGGGCCTTTTCCAGATTGATGTCGCCCGGCACATCCAGGCCAGCCGTTCGGTTCAGGCTTTCCCGGGAAACATCCACGGCAAAACCATCATCTGTTTTTTTCACTACCGTCATGCAGGCGCCACTGAGCGCGATCGAATCTCCCGGCTTGACATCATCCATCGGTAAATCGCCGGCATCAATATGAAGGCGCACCCCAGCGTCTTCACCTTCTCCCTGTAGCATAACGGAAGTGATACGGCCGACGGCCGTTACGATTCCTGTAAACATATCCTCTCCCTTTGTTTTTTTATTCAAGACGGGCAATCACGCGCAAATCCGGGCCAATCATGGCAATATCCCGAAACTGCATCCGTATCTGATCATCAAGTGAAGCCAATGCAGGTAAACGGCATATGCTGTGCCCCTCATCCATAAGGGACGGCGCCAGATAAACCAGTAACTCATCCACACACCCCGCCTGTACCAGCGCACCATTTAATATGGCCCCGGCTTCCACATGCACCTTGTTGATCTCCCGCCTGGCCAGCTCGGCCATCATTGCCGGCAAATCAACCCCGCCGTTTTTTCCGGGCATGACGATAATGTCCGCGCCCTTTTCTTTCAGCAGGGCGGTTTTTCCCGGGTCCGGCTGTGCACAGAACACCCAGGTGCCGCCCCCTGCCAGCACCTGGGCATCGGGTGAAATCCGCAGGCAGCTGTCCACCACAATGCGGCGAGGCTGGGATGAGACCTCAACAGCCCTGACGGTTAACTGCGGATCATCGCTTTTGACTGTGCCGATACCTGTTAATATCGCATCCGCCCGTGCACGCCAGATATGCCCATCATCACGTGCCGCTGGTGAAGTAATCCACTGACTTTGTCCGCCGGGCAATGCCGTCCTGCCATCCAGGCTTGCGGCTGCCTTCAGCCTCACCCAGGGCCGCCCATGTTCTATGCGGGATAAAAAACCCAGATTCATCTCGCGGGCCTCGTTTTCCAGCACACCGGAAATCACATCAATGCCAGCGGCCATCAGTCGGGAAAAGCCTTCTCCGGATACACGGGGATCAGGATCTGTCATGGCAGCAACGACGCGGGACACTCCCGCCCGGATCAGGGCATCGGCGCAAGGCGCGGTCCGCCCATGGTGAGCGCAGGGCTCCAGCGTGACATACACGGTAGCCCCCTTCACCTCACACTCTTTTCTGGCCGCATCGTCGAGCGCTTCAATTTCAGCATGGTTGCCTCCGGGGGGGCGGGTGCTTCCCTGACCAATAATCCGGCCATCCCTGACAATGACACACCCGACACGGGGATTGGGCGCGACATGTGATGGCGGCTCGTTAACCATTTCTATTGCATAGCGCATGAATTCATCATGGGGCATACACTCTCCCGGATCTTACCCAAACCGGTATTTTATCCGGTTTATGTCTCAGCAATATGACGTACTTGGTACTGCCGAAGCAAAAGCAGGGCCTTTCATAAAAAAACCGCCTGTCAGTGCAGGCGGTTTCGTGAAAGAACCTCTTGATCAGCCATAAACCGGAAATGCCGTTGTCAGCTTTTTCACTTCCGCACGGACACGCTCCAGTACTGCCGGATCTTCCGGACTGTCAATCACGTCCGCCAGCAGATTGCCCACCATCCGGGATTCCTCCTCCTTAAAACCACGCGTTGTCATGGCCGGGCTGCCCAGGCGGATACCCGATGTGACAAAAGGCGTTTGCGGATCATTGGGGACAGCATTCTTGTTGCAGGTGATATGCCCGCTGTTAAGAATGGTTTCCGCTGTACGGCCAGTGATATTTTTACTGATCAGGTCAACCAGCATCAGATGTGACTCGGTGCGGCCGGAAACAATCCGGAAACCCCGTTCGATAAGGGTCTTGGCCAGGACATCCGCATTTTTGAGCACCTGCTCCTGATAGGTTTTGAATTCCGGCTGCAAGGCCTCCAGGAAAGCAACCGCCTTGGCGGCAATGACATGCATAAGCGGCCCGCCCTGAATGCCCGGGAAAACGGCCGAGTTGATCGGGCGCTCATATTCTGATTTCATCAGGATGAAGCCGCCACGCGGGCCTCTCAGCGATTTATGCGTGGTGGACGTAACGAAATCGGCGTGAGGAACCGGATTAGGATAAACGCCGGCAGCAATGAGGCCGGCATAATGGGCCATATCCACCATGAAGTAGGCGCCAACGTCCCTGGCAACTTTTGCAAAACGCTCAAAATCAATCCGGAGCGAATAGGCTGATGCGCCCGCAATAATCATCTTGGGCTTTTTTTCATGGGCAAGGCGTTCCATGGCGTCATAATCAATTTCTTCCTTCTCATTCAACCCGTATGACACCACATTGAACCATTTGCCTGACATATTAAGCGCCATGCCATGTGTCAAATGGCCACCTTCTGCCAGCGACATGCCCATGATTGTGTCACCCGGCTGAAGCATGGCAAAGAAAACGCCCTGGTTGGCCTGGGAGCCTGAGTTGGGCTGCACATTTGCCGCCTCCGCGCCAAAAAGCTGTTTAACACGATCAATCGCCAGTTGCTCGGCAATGTCCACAAATTCACAACCGCCATAATAGCGGCGGCCCGGATAACCTTCTGCATATTTATTGGTCAGTTGCGACCCCTGTGCCTGCATGACTGCCGGGGAACAATAGTTCTCGGAAGCGATCAGCTCAATATGCTCTTCCTGGCGAATATTTTCACTCTGAATAGCGTTCCACAGCGCCGGATCAACGCGGGCAATGGTCTGGTCTTTTGAGAACATGTCATACTCCAATAAATACAATTTTGTTGATGGCCGCCTTGAAAACTGCTGGTGCCGTATTCAAGACAGGAGTTTCCGGCAAAACATTTTTTCCGGTAATTTTATAATGTGAAAAACAGAATATTTTACAATAGGGTTTCTGTTACCAGCAAGAAAATGCCGGGCGATCACTTTCTTCGCCAATGCAAGTCCGTGAAGCGCCAGAAAGAAAACCCTATCTGTTTTCCCTGAGCGCTTTATAATCAGCAAAACCCTTAGAAGGATCGCCATGCCAACCATCACCGTTCAACTGCTTGAAGGCCGGACCTCTGAACAAAAACGCCATTTTGTCAAAGCAATCACAGACGCCGCCGCCAAAACGCTCGATTGCAATCCCGGATCGATCCATGTGATTATCCATGAAATCCGGAAAGAAGACTGGGCAACCGGCGGTAAACTCTGGAGTGACTGACTCGATAACATCACAGATCAAACGCAAAATCAATTACATAGATGACAAAGACAATGCTTGCTGTCGATGCATATAGCATGTAAAGTATTGCCGTGCGGAATCTTTTATTTTAAAAATCAAAGCGGAAGGCGCTGTTGTGCCTTTTATTATTAACGGAGTGGCATAAATGACTGACGAACTGGAAGCCCTGTTTGACAAGATTTCTGATGAACAAAGGGAACAAACCGATGCTGGAGAGATAAGGTCCGAATCATCATCGGAAGCAGAACCTTCTGAAGACGAACTTGAAGCGCTTTTTGATGAGTTGAGTTCAGAAGCCTTGGCTACCGGCAGCGACAACGGTACACCGGCTGAAGCCGCAACAGAAGCCGCCCCCTCTGAAGACGAACTTGAAGCACTTTTTGACGAATTAAGTACATCGCCATCCGGCGAACAAGCCATTCCCGCAGAAGATACCATTACACCAGAAGCAGAGCTGTCTGATTCTCTTACCCACCCAAATCCGCTTGATGCGGCTGATCTGCCGCTGTACGATCGGCTCGGCGGCATTTTGAGGCAACTCCACAATTCCATGCGCGAACTGGGCTATGACCGTGCCCTGCAGGATGTGGCAGCAGAAGTCCATGATGCAAAAGGACGTCTTGAATATGTGGCGACATTAACGGAACAGGCTGCGACACGTGTGCTGAACTCCATTGACGTCGCCATGCCGCAGCAGGAAGAGCTGTCAAAAACGGCTCGTGACCTGGAAGAACGCTGGGCAACGCTCTTTGATGGCAATATGGATGTGGATGCATTTAAGCAACTGGCTCAGGACTCCCGGGATTTTACCGTTAATACTGCCAACCGGGCTGATGAAGAAAAGGCGCGCCTGATGGAAATCATGATGGCACAGGATTTTCAGGACATTACCGGGCAGGTGATCAAAAAAGTGGTGGGCATTACCAAAAAGCTGGAGCAGGAACTCGCGCAATTGCTGCGCGACAATGCGCCGCCTGAAACCAAGGAGAAAGTGGTCGACCTGATGGCCGGACCGGATGTTCCCGACAAGGCCATGGATCAGGATGATGTTGACAGCCTGCTGGCCAACCTGGGGTTTTAAACAATTATCGTAATAATTTGCTGATAACGCGTATCTGAGAAATGGGTTTCTGATGGAAGACATGCTGAAAGAGTTCGTCGTTGAGGCACTGGACCTTGCGTCGCAGGTAGAAGAACATCTGCTGACGCTGGAGAGGCATCCCGACGACCAGGACACCATTAACGCCGTATTCCGCTCTTTTCATACGATCAAGGGTGGAGCGGGTTTTATGGGGCTCGCCCCGATGGTTGAAGCCTGTCATCTGACAGAAAACCTTTTTGACGGCATGAGAACCGGTAAAGTACCGGTGACGCCTGATGCCATTGAAGCGTCATTACAGGCCAGCAGCTTTGTCGGATACCAGTTAAGCGAACTGCATAATGGCGCGACGCCCGATGAACTCTCGGCTTTTCCGCCAGAGATTGAAGCCATGCTGCAACGCGCACTTGCTGGCGAAGCAGCACCCGCGCCAACGGCAGCACCAGCGGCAAATACGCCCCCCCAAGCAGAAGCGGCTCCAGCCACACCATCTGCAGAAACCATGCCACCCGCTGAAGAGGGTCCCAACTGGCACGCCCTGTATAACGCGGTCGTCCCGGAAGACAAACAAGTTGAAGTACCGGCGAGCGCAGTTGCCGAAGCGTCTGAAGGCTCGACATGGGACGGGATTGATCGCCGGGGTAACCCTGAAGCATCAACCACCGATATCGCCGCCATACCAGCAGCCCCGGCTGGGAACTGGGATGGCGCAGAAAGAAGACGCGCACCTTCCTCTGCACCCAAAGATGACAGTATCCGTATTGATGCTGCCAAACTGGATGTTTTGCTTGAAGTTGCCGGCGAAGCCGCTCAGGCGGCCAACCAGGCCAGTGTCCTCCTGGACAAGCTTCGTCTCTTTCCGTTTGAAGATGAGGCGGCAGAACTCATTGACAATCTGATCGAAACCCAGGCAAGGGCTTCCCGCTATTCAACGGAGTTGCAACGAGCCACGCTTTCCACGCGTATGCAGCCGGTGGGACGCCTGTTCCAGCGTTTCCCGCGCCTTGTCCGTGAACTGGCCCGCGAATTGAGTAAAAATGTTGATCTGGTGATCGAAGGTGCAGAAACCGAAGTTGACCGTCTGGTTGTTGACAGCCTGTATGATCCGCTTGTTCATATGCTGCGAAATTCGCTTGACCACGGTGTGGAAGATGCCGAAGGAAGGCTGGCCGCCGGGAAACCGGAAAAAGCCCAGATCCTGCTGAAAGCCTGGCAGGAAGCTAACAGTGTCATGATTGTCATTTCAGATGATGGCCGTGGCATGAATCCGGAAAGGCTCCGGGGTATAGCGGTTTCAAAAGGTCTGATCGGCCCCAATGATGCCCAGTCGGATGATGAAGCCTATCAGCTGGTTTTTCTTCCGGGCTTCTCAACAATGGAAGTTGCATCCAGCGTCTCAGGCCGCGGTGTCGGCATGGATGTGGTACGAACTGCGGTCGAACAGCATCGCGGTACCATCTGGATCGATTCAAAGCTGGGCAGGGGCACGACCTTTTCGATCAGGCTTCCGATTGAGCTATCCATTATTCCCATGCTGCTTGTGAGCACGTCAGGAGCCAAACTTGGCATCCCGATGTCGCTGGTTGAGCGGGTCGTGGAACTCCCGGATACGTTTGAGCAGGTCAGCGGTCAGCCAGTATTCCGTGATCAGGGACGGCCACTTCCGGTATTGTCCATGGCAAATGTGCTGGGATATGATCCTTGTGTTGAACAAGCCGGTATCGTTATCGCTGCTTCCAGCCCGTATATCC
>JAAZED010000255.1 GCA_012512465.1 Oxalobacter sp.
CCAGCATACTGAGGGCAAGTACGTAAGTTGTCAGGGCAATAAGATGACGGAACGTTTTCTTTTGAACAATCAGGCGGTACCCCAGCCAGAAGGAAAACAGAAAGGCACTGGCAAGCAACAGCAGTTGCAGCAGGAAAAAAACCTGCCCTGCCCAGTGGGCAGGTTCAATAAAGTCCGGAAACAGCGTGGAAAATCCCGTAAAGAGCCCGATGCCTGCCAGCGGCGTCAGCCCCAGCGAGAGTTGTTGCCATGAAACGGAAAAAGGGCGGGTTATTCGGTATGCCAGCCACATCAATCCCCATAAAACACCACCCAGCAACATGCCACTGCCCGAAATGAGGCCTAGCGTGAGCAGCATGCTCGTGTCCGTCAGATTTCCAAACGCCTGCCTGGAAAAGGCCAGCGTTGCCGTACTGATGCCGATCATCCCGAAAAGCAGCGTTAACGCCTGCACGGTAGAGGTCTTGCTCGAGACCGCAGAAAGGATTTCATGATCCATTTTCCTTATTACCAGTTCTACGGCACCACGGTAACCGCTGCAACGTCCACAGGCATGACATGCGGACGCGCTCTGCATCTGTTTGATGTTGATAAGCGGGGCGCAGTTGATCCGTTCGACAGGACCCTGCCAGGCATCCCATTTTTCAGGATCAACACGAAAATAAAAAGGAGAAAGCCTGGCTAAAAAGGCAAGTATGGCATTGGATGGACACAGATACATGCACCACACCCGCCTGCCGTTTCCGAATAAAAATCCGGTCAGGAGGGCGAAAAAGGTAAGAGAACCCAGCACAATGACGATTGATCCATGATGACGGGTTGCGCCTGAAAGAAAAAGGACAAGGGTATAAAAGATGAGCGTGATACCCGGCCATCCCGGCCAGCGTATCCATCGCGGGATTGAGCGTTTTTTCCCATGACGGCTGATGGCTTCTGTCAGTGCCCCTTCCGGACAGAAAATACCACACCAGATACGGCCGAAGAGCATGGTGGAAAGCATGATCAGCGGCCAGCCGAACCCCCAGAAAACAAAAACGGAAAAGCGCTGAAGATCCGCCCAGAAAAAGGGGTTATCACCCGGCACGGGAAAAACAAGGGGAGCGAACAGTAAAAACAGATAGAGGCCAACCATGCCCCACTGGATGAGAGCAATTCGTCCGGGGTGCCGTTTCATGGCCAGTCCGAAACGTGTGATGAAAGGCACACGGCCGGTTATTGATGGAACAGATGACGGTGCTTTTTGGTTCGCTGTGACGGATAAATCGGGTGATCCCATGCTTTTTTCGGAAAAATCCACAAGAGGTGATGGCTTTCGACACTGCTGCTTGTTGAAGTCTGATACCGGTGTAATAATAAATAAAAATCGGCCAGGCGGTTGTGAAAATAACCGTGGCAAACTTTAAACAGCGCTTTTCGGAAAGCATATTATGCATCAACATGAAATAACCCTGCCCAATGGTGTTGTCATGCCGACCCTTGGCCTGGGCACCTGGTTTATGGGCGAATCATCGATGGCGAGAAAAGAAGAGATCGAAGCCCTGTCCCATGGCATTGCGCTTGGCATGACACTGATTGATACGGCAGAAATGTATGCCAATGGCGGCGCCGAGGAGGTGGTTGCGGAAGTGATTGCCGGCAAACGCAGCGAAGTTTTCCTTGCCAGCAAGGTATTGCCGAGCAATGCCAGCCGGCAGGGCACCATTGCGGCATGCGAGCGCAGCCTGAAACGGCTGAAAACGGATCATCTTGATCTGTACCTGTTGCATTGGCGCGGAAGTTATCCGCTTGAAGAGACATTTGAGGCATTTCGCGAACTGGAAAAAGCCGGCAAGATCCGTGCTTTTGGCGTATCCAATTTTGATCTGGCAGATATGGAAGAGGCGGCCAGGGTGGATGAGGGACAAAACAGCGTCAACCAGGTGCTCTATAATCTGGCATCACGCGGAATCGAATGGGACTTGTTGCCATGGCAGCGGGAGAAAAATATTCCGGTCATGGCCTATTCGCCCCTGTACCAGACCCGCCTTTTGCGTAATCAGGAGCTGCAGCGTTTGGCAACGGCGTTATCCATTACGCCGGCACAGCTGGCGCTTTCATGGCTTTTGCATCAGGGTGTGGTGCCGATTCCCAAATCCTCCAATACTGCACGGATCGAAGGTAACCGGAAAGCATGGGATATTACTCTCAGTCCGGAAACCCTGGCGAAACTGGATGTCATCTTTCCGCCCCCGACACGCAAGATGCCGCTTGATATTCTTTAGGCCCAACTGACGGTGGACGGCGCTTTCATTATTCCGGCACGTCATTTTCTTTTTCAGGGTCGCCAAGGCGCCCCTGTGATGCCATCTGGCGGATGATGCGGATCGTATCAATATCCGCCTCACGATAGGCTGAGCGCCTGAAATCGTTATAAAACGCTTCAGGCCCTTCTTCCGGGGACGTGTCCTCATAAGTGAAACGGACGAAAAGCCGGCCCGGTTGTGGTTCTGCAATGGCCATTTCAAGCGTGGAAGCCAGTATCTCGCCCTGCTCGGGGATAAAAAAATGGACATGGCTTTCGATCGTGTAATGCACATGATCATTAACAATCAGGTTGCCAAAATCCAGGCAGCGGGAAACGACATTTTCCGTGCGTTCGACAATCGTGCAGGAATCCAGATGGGGGATGAAAAGCGTTGGTTCTTCTGCGCGCAGGACCAGTCCGCGCCACAACTGGGGGCGGGTCAGCGGCTCAATTCGCGGGTCTTGGGGATCGTTTATTTCGACAAGATGTTCAAATTTCATAGCGTGAGCCAATAAAAATAAATCAGCTGGAAAATGGTCATACCGGTATGGGCAGGATTATGACGGGAGATAACCGCCTGTGTAAATGACCCGCATTCAGGAGAAACGCCCGTTATCCAGCGAAAATCCCTTGATGAATTCGGATGCCGGCAGTCGTTTGCTTCCCGGTTTCTGTATTTCCGTGATGCGCAGGACCCCGCTGCCACAGGCCACCATGATGCCGTTCCCGATATCTGCGGCAATGATGCTGCCGGCGTGTTGCGGCGAGGTTTCCGGCAGTGCTTCAGCTTTCCATATTTACAGGGACGTCTCCCCGAAAGTTGCCTGGGTGCCGGGAAAGGGATTGAAAGCGCGGATTTTATTGGCAATCGTTTCTGCGGGCAATGAAAAATCCAGTATTGCCTCATCCTTCATGAGCTTTGGCGCATAGCTTGCGAGGCTTTCTTCCTGGGGACGGCTGCGAAGTGCGCCTTTTCTTTTCAGCATTTTCAAGGCACAGCAGATGGTATTGCCGCCCAGGATAGCCAGTTTGTCATGCATGGAGGACGCGGTATCACCAGGAAGAATAGGCAGTTCTTCCTGCATCAGAATGGGACCGGTATCCAGACCCTCATCCATTTGCATGATCGTAATGCCGGTTTTTTTGTCACCTGCCTCAATGGCACGTTGTATGGGGGCTGCGCCCCGCCATCTTGGTAACAGGGAAGCGTGAATATTCAGGCAGCCAAAGGCCGGGATATGGAGAAATTCCGCCGGCAGGATAAGCCCATAGGCGACCACAACCATCACATCAGGCCTGGCCGCTTCAAGCAGGTGAATCGTTTCTCTGGCCGCTTCGGCGTGCGTGCCGTTCAATCGCAGGGAAAGCGGCTGCAAGACCGGAATGGCATTTTTCAAGGCCAGTTGCTTGACAGCGGATATCTGTAATTGCATCCCGCGGCCTGCCGGACGGTCCGGCTGGGTTAACACGAGAGGGACATCATGCCCGGCCTCAAGCAGCGACTCAAGTGCCATGGCGGCAAATTCAGGTGTGCCGGCAAACGCTACCCTCATCTTTTTTTCCCTGATTGACTGGTTTTTTCACGCTTTTTCTCGCGTTCTTCTTTCAGCATCCTGGTTTTGATGCGATTACGCTTCAGTTGGGAGAGATAATCGACAAACATGAAGCCTTTCAGATGGTCTATTTCGTGCTGAAGGCAGACAGCCATCAGCCCTTCAGCCTGGATGTCGAAGAATTTGCCGTTAACATTCTGGGCACGGACGGTCACACGGGCAGGACGTTCCACTTCTTCATAAATGCCGGGAACAGACAGGCAGCCTTCGTCATAGCCGGCTTTTTCCGCACTGGCAGTGACAATCTCCGGATTGATAAATACCTGAAGCGTATTACGCTCCTCGGAAACATCAATCACGATGACCTGCCTGTGCACATCAACCTGTGGTGCGGCAAGACCGATACCGGGGGCGTCATACATGGTTTGGGCCATGTCGGCAACGAGTGTTTTGAGTTGCTCGTCAAAAACCGTGACCGGTTCGGCAACCTTGTTCAGACGCGGGTCAGGATAACGCAGAATGGGTAAAAGAGACATACTTCCTGGTAAAGCCGTAGTCAGTAAAGCGCTTGCCCTATCGGATAATTGTCGGCAGAATTAACGCAATAGTTGATGGGTCAGGCGGATTGCCAATGCGGTTTCTCTGTTTAAACGAGGGATGAGTGTAGCACAGCTGCTCTTTTTCTGCTTTGTTGCGCCTGATTCGGGCGGCTTTCGAAAAGCCGGTAATTCATACAGGACAGGATGGGATGCAGAAGACGAAATTATCAAGGGAAGAACTCGCTTCATGGATCCGCTTGCTGGGGACAGAGGGAATCGGTTCGGGTACCGCAAGAAACCTGTTGTCGGTTTTCGGTATGCCACAGGATGTTTTTTCGGCATCACTCAAGCATCTTGAGAGCGTGGTTCCCGGGAAAACGGCGCATCTGCTGCTGTTGCCGCCAACCGATGACATGCAGGCACAGATTGAAAAAACCGTCCGGTGGATGGGAGAACCGGGCAACCGGATCCTGACACTGGCTGATCCGGATTATCCGCCCGCCCTGCTGGAAATACCTGATCCGCCTGTCATGCTGTATGTGAAAGGCAGGATCGAACTCCTTTTCAAGCCGGCAATTGCCATTGTCGGCAGCCGTAATGCTTCCCGTCAGGGTTGTCGCGATGCGGAAAAGTTTGCCGAGACGCTTGGCCATGCCGGCTGGACCATTATTTCCGGCATGGCACTGGGTATCGATGCCGCAGCCCATGCCGGCGGTCTGGTTTCACCGGCATCAACCATTGCGGTCATTGGTACCGGCGCGGACATCATTTATCCTTCGCGAAACCAGGTGCTGGCGCGCCGGATAGCCCAGGAAGGCTGCATGATCAGTGAATATCCCCTGGGTATGGCGGCGCTGGCATCCAATTTCCCCAGACGGAACCGGATTATCAGCGGCCTGTCACGGGGTGTGCTGGTTGTTGAGGCAGCAGCCCGGTCCGGTTCATTGATTACGGCCCATGTTGCGGCTGAGCAGGGGCGGGATGTTTTTGCCATTCCGGGCTCCATTCATTCCCCGCTTTCGCGGGGGTGTCACCAGCTTATCCGGCAGGGCGCAAAGCTGGTTGAGACCGCACAGGATATCATGGAAGAATTGCCGCCACTGGATGCGCTGGTGGCTGATCTGGTCGAAAAAGCCGACAGGATGGATGAGGCGGAAATGGATGAGGACGCCGAACGTATCCTGTCAGCGCTGGGTTTTGATCCGGTGGATCCGGACCGCCTGTGCGAACGTCTGGAGATGGATATTGCAGTACTCAATGCCATTTTGCTTGAAATGGAAATGGATGGCTTAGTTGAACTGTTGCCGGGAGGGAGGTATCGTCGCCGTGCAAATTAAAAAATTTTGGGTAACAGGTTCCAAAAAGGTGCAGGACTGTGTTTCAATACGGGCATATTGATAAATTTTTTCTCAACTGGATAAACATGTTCGATGTCCTGGTCTGGCTTTACCAAACCTACAGCCAGTTTGATGCGTGCCCGGAACAGCCCGAGCTGGCGCAGATGCTGAGTGCTGCCGGTTTTCGGGAAAACGAGATTTCCGAAGCGCTTGGCTGGCTGGATGCATTGGCCAGAACCGTTGGCGAATTCGACCAGTCAGGGGTGTGCCCGGATACCTTTCCATCCAGTATGCGAATCTATGCGGAACCGGAATTGCTGATCCTGGGGCCGGAAGCGATCGGTTTTATCCAGTATCTTGAACATGCCGGGATTATTGAGCCGCTGCAGCGCGAAATCATTGTGGAAAGCGCCATGACAGCTGAGGAATTGCCACTGCCGTTTGAGAAATTCAAGATACTGGTCCTGATGGTTTTGTGGAGTGAAGGACGAAATCCGACATTTCCTGAATCTGATATGATTTTTTTCAATAATGAAAAGCTGTTCCATTTGCCTCATTGAGACAGAGAAAATACATTGGCCTGTAACAGGCTGACATCCGATCAATCACAACCCACTGAAACGACTTATGGGAAAAACGCTCATCATTGCTGAAAAACCCTCTGTTGCAAACGATATTGCAAAGAGTCTGGGTGGTTTTACCAAGCACAACGACTATTTTGAGTCAGATGACTACGTGATCACATCGGCCGTTGGTCATCTGGTGGAGATCGTTGCGCCGGAACAATATGAGGTCAAGCGCGGAAAATGGAGCTTTGCCAACCTGCCGGTGATTCCGCCCGAATTTGACCTGCACCCTATTGCGCGCACAGAACCCCGCTTGAAGCTGCTGAACCGTTTAATCAAGCGCAAGGACATTACCGGCATCATCAATGCCTGTGACGCGGGGCGGGAAGGTGAACTGATTTTCCGTCTCATTACCCAGTACACAAAAGCCAAGCAGCCGGTCAAGCGCTTGTGGCTTCAGTCCATGACGCCCAAAGCCATCCGGGATGGTTTCAAGCATCTGCGCAGTGATGCCGAGATGCAGCCGCTTGCCAACGCGGCCCGCAGCCGTTCGGAAGCGGACTGGCTGATCGGCATTAACGGCACCCGCGCCATGACAGCCTTTAATTCGCAGGAAGGCGGTTTTTTCCTGACAACGGTTGGCCGGGTGCAGACACCGACATTGTCCATCGTTGCCAAGCGCGAAGAAAAGATCAAGAATTTTGTCTCACGCGATTATTGGGAAGTCCACGCCGAATTCATCAGTGCCAAGGGCATTTATGAAGGCCGCTGGTTTGATCCCAAATTCAAGAAAAAAGAAGAGGATACTGAGTTAAGGCCTGAGCGCCTGTGGAGCAAGGCAGCTGCGGACTCGATCGTGATTGCCTGCCAGGGAAAACCCGGCAAGGTAACGGAGGAGTCACGGCCAACCACTTCCATTTCTCCGGCACTTTTTGATCTGACCAGCCTGCAGCGGGAAGCGAATGCGCGTTTTGGTTTTTCCGCCAAAAATACCCTGGCTATTGCGCAGGCGCTTTATGAACGTCACAAAGTACTCACTTATCCGAGAACGGATTCAAGACATCTGCCGGAAGACTATCTGCCGATGACGCAGGAGATTTTGGGCGCACTGTCGGAAAGCCCGCAGTTCAAGCCTTATGCTGCCCAGATTCTGAAAAGCAAATGGGTCAAGCCAAACAAGCGGATTTTTGACAACCGGAAGATATCGGATCACTTTGCCATTATTCCGACGACACAGGCACCCAAAAACCTGTCTGAGGCAGAGCAGCGGCTGTATGAGCTGGTTAC